>NZ_JBEAHA010000040.1:0-118878 GCF_040061975.1 Klebsiella sp. GG_Kp146 | reverse complement strand
CGCACCCTTGGTAAGGGTGAGGTCCCCAGTTCGACTCTGGGTATCAGCACCACTTTTTAGGTTAAAGTTCGGCACGTTGTAAAGAATTTGCCTGGCGACAATAGCGCGGCGGTCCCACCTGACCCCATGCCGAACTCAGAAGTGAAACGTCGTAGCGCCGATGGTAGTGTGGGGTCTCCCCATGTGAGAGTAGGGAATCGCCAGGCATCAAATAAAGCAGAAGGCCCAGTCGAAAGACTGGGCCTTCTGCTTTTGTGTTATCTGTCGATAAGCAGTCCTGCCGCCAGGGGGAAACCCGTCAAAGCCGATTTGCGCGTAATGCAGCAAGGGACAGTGAGTTTGTTTGTTCGGTTGTCATGTGGATGATGCGCAGAAGAGCAGATACAGGTTCGACGCTAGCCCCTGTATCTGCTGGTCGGGGGAGAATTAGCGGGTCAGCGCGACGATCCCTAACGTGAGGCCGGCTACCGCGGCGGCGCCCCCGGCGATCGCGCCTGCGGTGTCCCAGTTGTCTTCTGTTGTGCCTTTCATACAGGTATTGGTGTGTACTAAGCGGCCTTGCGAGTCATACACCGGTACGCAGGGAGAGTCATGGGCACAGCCTGCCAGCAGAGAGGCCAGCAGCGCCACGATTAAATACTTTTTCATGATATTACCTCTGGATAATCCGCAGGGTTGTACTGAGAGCCAGTGCAGAACGGAATGGCTTATTTTATCACCGCGGATTGTCCGGCCCGGATGCCGAAATCATCTCAATATATGAGCCACGTAAATATCGTGAAGATAAGCAGGGGAATATGCAGAAAAGATGGAGAGAACGATCGTATCCCATCGCTGCCGCGCGCGATAGCGGTTGTCAGATAGCGGTAAGCTGTAGTGGTTGCTCATATACCAGGCGAAAAAAAAGCGCCCGCAGGGGCGCCTTTAATACCAGGCCGGGTTATTCAGCGTGCCGGGTAAAACGTCGTCTGACGACCACAAAGAAGACCGGAACAAAGAAGATCGCCAGCAGTGTCGCGGTTAGCATCCCGCCCATGACGCCGGTACCCACCGCATTCTGCGCCCCGCTGCCGGCACCATGGCTAATCACCAGCGGCATGACCCCGAGAATAAAAGCCAGAGAGGTCATCAGAATGGGTCGCAGGCGCATCCGCGATGCCTCCAGGGTTGCTTCAATGATCCCTTTCCCTTCTTTCTCCATCAGATCCTTGGCGAATTCGACGATCAGGATCGCGTTCTTCGCCGACAAACCGATCGTGGTCAGAAGGCCTACCTGGAAGTAAACGTCATTATTCAGCCCACGCAGCGTGGCGGCTAACAGCGCGCCGATCACCCCCAGCGGAACCACTAGCATGACTGAGAACGGAATCGACCAGCTCTCATACAGCGCCGCCAGGCACAGGAAGACGACGATCAGCGAGATGGCATAGAGCGCGGGAGCCTGGTTGCCGGAAAGGCGTTCCTGGTAAGACATCCCGGTCCAGTCGTAACCAATACCGCTCGGCAGTTTACTGGCCAGCGCTTCCATCAGCGCCATGGCTTCCCCGGTACTCTTGCCCGGCGAAGCTTCACCGAGGATTTCCATGGAGGGTAAACCGTTGTAGCGTTCCAGACGCGGCGAGCCATAAATCCAGCGCGAAGTGACGAAGGCGGAGAACGGGACCATTTCGCCATTGGCGCTACGAACATACATATTGTTAATGTCGCTCGGCAGCATACGGAAATGGGCATCAGCCTGGACGTACACTTTCTTGACGCGACCACGGTCAATAAAGTCATTGACGTAGTACCCGCCCAGCGCAGCGGATATCGTTTCATTGATATCGGAGAGCGATACGCCCAGCGCCTGCGCTTTTTCCTGGTCGACATCCAGTTTGAACTGCGGCGTATCTTCCAGCCCATTAGGCCGTACCCGTACCAGCTGATCCGGATGCTGTTTCACCATGCCCAGCAGTTGATTGCGCGCCTGCGTCAGGGCAGTATGGCCTAGCCCGCCCTGGTCGATCAGCTCAAAGTCGAAGCCGGTGGCGGTACCCAGCTCAATAATGGCAGGCATGTTGAACGGGAAAACCATGGCGTCTTTGATCTGGCTGAAGGCCACGGTGGCTCGCTTGATGATGGACTCCACGCTGTTTTTATCACCGCTGCGTGCTTCCCATGGTTTCAGGCTGACAAACGCCATGCCGGAGTTTTGTCCCTGGCCGCTGAAGCTGAAGCCGTTAACGGTAAAGACGCTTTCGACGTTAGCCTTCTCGTTATGCAGATAGTAGTCGGTCACGGTATCCAGCACTTTCTGTGTCCGCTCCTGTGTAGCGCCGGAAGGCAGCTGGATCATGGTCAGGAAGACCCCCTGGTCTTCATCGGGTAGAAAGGATGTCGGAAGATGCATAAACAGCACGGCCATTCCCACGACGATCAGCAGATAGATCACCAGGTAACGGCCGGTTCCACGCAAAATACCGCTGACGCTGTTGGTGTAGTGGTTAACGCTCTGGTCAAAACGGGCGTTAAACCAGCCGAAAAATCCTTTTTTCTCATGGTGTTCAGCTGAGGCTGGCTTCAACAACGTGGCGCAGAGCGCTGGCGTCAGCACCAGGGCAACCAGCACGGAGAGCGCCATGGCGGAAACGATGGTGATCGAAAACTGGCGATAAATCGCGCCGGTGGAACCGCCGAAGAAGGCCATCGGCACGAAAACCGCAGAGAGCACCATGGCGATACCCACCAGCGCCCCCTGGATCTGCGACATCGACTTTTCCGTCGCTTCTTTTGGCGAGAGCTTCTCCTCAACCATCACACGTTCGACGTTTTCCACCACCACAATGGCGTCATCGACCAGCAGACCTATCGCCAGCACCATACCAAACATCGTCAGGGTGTTAATGGAGTAGCCAAACATCGACAGTACGGCGAAGGTGCCCAACAGCACGACGGGCACGGCAATGGTCGGAATGAGCGTTGCGCGCATGTTCTGCAGGAACAGATACATGACAAGGAAGACGAGAATAATCGCTTCAAATAGCGTTTTGACCACTTCGTGAATAGAGATTTTAACGAAAGGGGTCGTATCGTACGGATAGACCACCTTCATTCCCTGGGGGAAGTAAGGCTGCAGTTCGGCTAGCTTCGCTTTAATCGCAGTGGCGGTATCCAGCGCGTTGGCGCCGGTCGCAAGCTTAATACCCAGACCAGAGGCGGGCTTACCGTTAATTCTGGCGACGACGTTGTAGTTCTCTCCGCCCAGCTCAATGCGGGCGACATCTTTCAGATGGACGACAGAGCCATCGGCATTGACCCGCAGCGTGACCTTGCCAAACTCCTGCGGATCTTTAAGCCGCGTCTGGGCAATGATCGACGCGTTCAACTGCTGGCCTTTTAGCGCTGGCGTACCGCCCAGCTGGCCGGCGGCGATCTGATCGTTCTGAACCTGCAGCGCATTAATGACATCCACTGGCGTCAGGTTGTATTTGTTCAGCAGGTTGCCATCCAGCCAGATGCGCATGGCGTACTGTGCGCCAAACAGCTGGACATCGCCCACACCGTTGAGTCGGCTGATGGGATCTTTAACATTAGAGGCGACATAGTCGGAAATATCGTCTTGGGTAGTGACCGGGTTATCAGAGATAAAGCCGGCCACCAGCAGGAAGCTGCTGCTGGACTTCTCTACGCTAATTCCCTGCTGCTGGACTTCCTGAGGCAGCAGCGGGGTGGCCAGCTGCAGTTTGTTTTGCACCTGCACCTGGGCGATATCCGGATCGGTGCCGGACTTAAAGGTAAGCGTGATGGTTACTGAGCCGGCGGAATCGCTGGTCGACGACATATACATCAGGTTGTCGATACCGTTCATGTTCTGCTCAATAACCTGAGTGACCGTGTCCTGCACGGTCTGAGCATCCGCACCGGGATAGGTGGCGGAGATCGCCACCGCAGGGGGCGCAATCGTCGGATACTGCGCTATCGGCAGCTGGAGAATGGCCAGACCGCCGGCAATCATCATGATGATGGCCAGCACCCAGGCAAAGACCGGTCGATGGATAAAAAACTTAGACATGGCTGGGTATCCTTATTGCGCGACCGGTGCCGCACGCTCCACTTCTGCTTTAACGGTGACGCCGGGACGGACTTTCTGTAAGCCGCTGACAATCACCTTATCGCCCGGCTTCAGCCCGCTGGTGATAAGCCACTTATCGCCCACGGCCTGGGAAGCCACCACTTGACGGGGTTCAACCTGATTTTTGTCATTCACCAGCATGACGGAGGCATCGCCCCGCGGCGTTCGAGTCACCCCCTGCTGCGGCACCAGGATGGCCTGAGGATCGGTGCCTTCATCGATGCGGGCGCGGACGAACATCCCCGGCAGCAGGACATGCTGCGGGTTAGGGAAGATAGCGCGCAGGGTAATTGAACCTGTACTTTCATCGACAGTGACGTCGGAGAACTGCAGCGAACCCTTAAGCGGATAGGCCTGGCCGTTCTCCATCAGCAGTTCAACGCTTTTGGTGTCGCCGCCGCGTTGCAGGCTTTCCTGCTTAAGGCGCATGAAGTCATTGCTGGATTCCGTCACGTCGACGTAGATCGGATCGAGCTGCTGGACGGTGGCCAGGGCATCCGACTGACCGTTGGTAACCAATGCCCCCTCGGTGACGCTCGATTTACCGATGCGTCCGCTAATGGGAGAGGTCACTTTGGTGTAGGCCAGGTTGATGCGGGCGCTTTCCACGGAGGCTTTGGTTGCGATGACGTCGGCATCGGCCTGGCGGGCGGTGGCTACCGCCTGATCGTATTCCTGTTGACTGATATACTGGGTACCCAGCAGCGGAACGTAGCGTTTCACCGTCAAGTGGGCGATGGCGGCTGCGGCTTCGGCTTTTGCTTCATCGCCCTTGGCGCTGTTCCACGCCGCCTGGTAGGTTGCCGGATCGATCTGATAGAGCGACTGGCCTGCTTCGACATCGCTTCCTTCAACAAAGTTACGCTTCAGGATAATACCGCTTACCTGAGGGCGGACTTCCGCCACGCGAAAAGCTGAAGTTCGGCCTGGCAGTTCGGTGGTGACCGACAGCGGCGCGCTGTTCACGACATGGACCGTCACCTGCGGCGCTTGGGCATGGGGTTGCGGATTGTCCGAATTATCGCAGCCGGTAAGCAATAAGGCCGAGATAATTAAACCGGATAAAAGTGTCACTCTGGCGTGAGTAGTCATGGCGGTTCCTTATAGATTACGTGCCAAATTCGGCGGCGAATCTGTGAAAGAAAGAGGGAATTAAAAAGCAGTTTGCCATCCTACAAATAAACGCCGCTGGATGTAAGGGATAGTTATTTTGGGACAATCAGCAAGGCACGCAAAAACAAAAAAGCGCGCAGCCTTTTTATTCTGTTTACCTTAATTGTAAATCTTAATAAATAGACATCAATTCCGTGAATGAGTTATTTATTAATATTGATTTGGGTAATTTATTTGACGATGGCGTCAGAATTAACTTGTCTGCATTTTTGCTAAAAAATATTCCATGACAAATGTTAGGTTAAGCGATCTTCAGAAAATCCTAAATATCCTGTCCGGCGGGAAGGGGGCTTGTATGGCAAGAAAAACGAAAGAAGAGGCGCTACGCACGCGGCAGCTCCTGATTGAGTCCGCGATCCAGCAGTTCGCTCTGCGGGGGGTGACCAACACGACCCTGACGGATATTGCTGATGCGGCGGGAGTGACCCGCGGCGCCGTCTACTGGCATTTTGCCAGTAAGACCGAGCTGTTTAATGAAATGTGGCAGCAGCAGCCACCGCTCAGGGATTTGATTCAGCATAGCCTCGCAACAGAGAATGAACAGGAGCCTTTAAATGCATTGCGCGAGCGGTTTATTACCGGGCTCCGCTATATTGCTGCGAATCCTCGCCAGCGCGCGCTGATGCAAATTCTTTATCAGCGCTGCGAGTTTGCCAATGATATGCTTTCGGAAAATGAAATTCGCCAGCGCATTGGCTTTAATTATTCGCTCATCGGCGGCATGCTGCAGTGCTGTGTGCGTAACAATATATTGCCAGCCGAAACAAATATTGAAGTGATATTAATTGTTTTACACAGCGCCTTTTCCGGACTAATTAAAAACTGGCTGCTCGATCCGCAACGCGTCGATCTTTATCAGCAGGCGCCTGCGCTGGTGGATAATATTATGGCGGTAGTCTGTGCTGCTCGTGTATCGGAGACGCCGGTACTGCGGGCGGTGAATCAGTAATGTGTCCCGCTGCCGCAGGTAATAAAAAAGGCGCTTCCCCATGCCGAAGAGCGCCTTTTATATCAAGCAAGCAACTGACTAGTATCAGTTCATGCCGTATTTTTTCAGTTTTTTACGCAGCGTACCGCGGTTGATGCCCATCATCAGGGCAGCGCGGGTCTGGTTACCACGGGTGTATTGCATCACCATGTCCAACAGGGGCTGTTCAACTTCAGCCAGTACCAGCTCATACAGGTCATTCACATCCTGACCGTTCAGTTGAGCAAAATAGTTCTTCAGTGCCTGTTTAACCGAGTCACGCAGGGGCTTTTGAGTTACCTGATCCTGAGAGTTAACGGTAGAAACGGTCAGTACGTCAGAATTTACGCGTTGTTCGAACATAGTTCTGTCAGCTCTTTATTTCTATTACGCAAAATTTTCGAAGTATGCCTCCAACGCCTCCAGCTGTTCGCTGGCATCCTCAATGGCGTTGAATGTGCGCCGAAACTGGTCATCTGGAGCATGTTCCTGAAGATACCAGGAGACGTGTTTACGCGCGATTCGGTACCCTTTTGCCTGACCATAAAAGTCATGCAATTCCCGAACGTGCGCACAAAGCAAGCGCTTGACCTCTGCCAGCGGCAGCGGGGGCAGCAGCTCTCCAGTGTCCAGATAATGCTGGATTTCCCGAAAGATCCAGGGTCTTCCCTGAGCTGCACGGCCTATCATCAGGGCATCAGCCCCTGTATAGTCGAGCACAGCTCTGGCTTTAAGCGGGTCAGTAATGTCGCCATTCGCGATAATCGGAATGGAAACTTTCTGCTTAACTGCCCGAATACTGTCGTATTCAGCGTCTCCGTTAAACAAGCAGGCGCGGGTGCGTCCGTGAATAGTCAGAGCCTGAATGCCACACTCTTCGGCCAGTTGGGCAATCTCTACGCAGTTACGGTGTTCCGGTTCCCAACCGGTGCGAATCTTGAGAGTCACAGGAACGTCCACCGCATTCACGACCGCCGTCAGGATCGACTTCACCTGGTCGGGGTACTGCAAGAGGGCTGAACCTGCAAGCTTGCGATTCACCTTTTTCGCCGGGCATCCCATATTGATATCAATAATCTGGGCGCCGCTTTCCACGTTAATCCGCGCGGCGGCAGCCATCTCTTCCGGCACGCTACCGGCGATTTGCACGGTACGAATACCGGGCTCATCAATATGCACCATCCGTAAACGGGACTTGTCGCTCTCCCACACCTGTGGGTTAGAGGACATCATCTCGGAAACGGTTAAACCCGCTCCCATCTCGTAGCACAGCGTCCGGAATGGTCTGTCAGTAATGCCAGCCATGGGCGCTGCGATCAGGCGATTTCTGAGCTGGTGGTGTCCGATGCGCATGAGTTAAGAAATGACCATACTGTGACTGCAAGGCGGCGTATATTACGCATTTTTTGCACGAGATGAAAGGCCAAACTTTGAGCAATCCTCTGTTGCAGATCAATGAATCCGGGACTAACGTAAAAGGAATGAATAAATACTTATATTAATCATTGATTTAATGGCTGATGGATAATTTGTGTCCATTTATAAAATCATAAAACTTCTCGATTTTTCTTAGAAAAACTCGCTACCAGACGATATAAAACGCTGTTTTTATAGCCAAAAAAGTGCTCTGTAGTGCGATCTGCCTCTCATTTCCTGGCATTATTTGGTGGCTACTGGAAACAAAAATGCGGCCCACAGGCCGCATTGCGCTTAGTTTTTCCGGCCGGTGATCCGGCACCACTCCTCTTTCTCGACCACCGGGTCAAGGGTGAAGAGATCGGCGTAGGCTTCACAGACGCTCTCCGCCTGGCTGGCAAGGATACCGGAAAGCCCCAGCAAACCGCCTGAAACGGGCAGGACGCTGATTAACGGCGCCAGCTCACGTAACGGGCCAGCCAGGATATTGGCGACCACGACGTCGGCTTTCATCGACTCCGGCTGGTCCTGAGGAAGATAGAGCTCCAGACGCTCAGAGACGCCGTTACGCTGCGCGTTATCGCGGCTGGCCTGAATAGCCTGCGGGTCGATATCAATGCCGATCGCTTTTGCGGCCCCCAGCTTCAGCGCGGCAATCGCCAGGATGCCGGAACCGCAGCCAAAATCAATGACCGTTTTTCCGTTGAGGTCGAGTCCATCGAGCCACTGCAGGCACAGGGATGTCGTCGGGTGCGTGCCGGTACCGAAGGCCAGACCCGGATCGAGCATCACGTTGACGGCATTTTCATCCGGAACGTCGCGCCAGCTCGGGCAGATCCACAGCCGCTCACCGAAACGCATCGGATGGAAGTTATCCATCCATTCCCGCTCCCAGTCTTTATCTTCCAGCTGCTCGATCTTATGCGCGAAGCCGGCGCCCAGCAGCGGGTGCTGCTCCAGTTGGGCAACGACCGCTTTCATATCGGTTTCGGCATCGAACAGGCCGATCACGTCGGTATCGCCCCACAGCCGGGTTTCCCCGGGCAACGGCTCAAATACCGGCGTATCGTGCGTATCCTGGAAGGTGATCGAGACCGATCCGGCCTCCATCAGCGCATCGCTAAGATCTTCAGCGTTCGCGCCGGTGGTATTTAGTTTCAGTTGGATCCATGGCATAGCAAAACTCTTTATTTATCAGTAGTCAAAATAGGTGGCTGTGGTGCGGGACGGCCGAAACGGTTCCCTGCCACAAACGCCAGTAAACTCAGCAGCAGCGCGGGAACGATCGGGTGGAAGCCGAGAAACTGCACTTTCAGCGTGGCAAGTACGGCATACAGCACGCCGCCCACGATCATCGCGCTCAGCGCGCCAGCCGCGTTGGCACGTTCCCAATACAGGCCCAGTACCAGCGGCCACAGGAAGACGGCTTCCAGGCCGCCGAAGGCCAGCAGATTCAGCCAGATAATCATCTCCGGCGGTCGCCAGGCCGCGAGCAGCAGCAGAACACCCAACAGGAGCGTGATGCCGGCGGACATGCGTTTTAGCCGCTTTTCGTTTGTCGCCTGATCCGGACGCCAGTTCAGATACAGATCCTTGATGATCGTAGCGGAACTTTGCAGAAGCTGGGCATTGATCGTCGACATAATCGCCGCCATCGGCGCGGCCAGAAAGATCCCTGCCGCAAAGGGCGGGAGCACTTTGACCATCAGCGTCGGGATCACCAGATCCGGTACGGTTAAGTCGGGGATCACCGCCCGCCCTAACGCGCCGGCCAGGTGCATGCCAAACATCAGGATCGCCACTACGATAGTGCCGATAATGATGCCGCGATGCACGGCTTTGCTGTCTTTGTAGGAGATACAGCGTACGGCGGTATGCGGCAGGCCAATGACGCCGAAGCAGACCAGCACCCAAAACGAGGCCATAAAGGTTGGCGAGAGGATATCTTCCGCCCCCTGCGGGGACACCAGCTTGACGTCGATCGACTGCAGGGTCTCTACCGCATGGCTAATCCCGCCGGCGGCGTGGATCACCCCCACCAGCAGCACGATCGTGCCGATCAGCATCACCATGCCCTGCATGGTGTCGTTGAGCACGCTGGCGCGAAAGCCGCCATAGGCGGTATACAGCGCGATGCTGATGCCGAAGATCAGCAGACCGGTATCGTAGGGAATACCCGCAGCCGTCTCCAGCAGGCGGGCGCCGCCAATAAACTGGACGGTCATGGCGCCAACGAAGGCTACCAGCAGGCTCAGGCTGGCCAGCCAGACCAGCAGACGGCTCTGGTAGCGCGCAAACAGCATGTCATTGAGGGTGACGGCATTGTAACGACGCGCAAGGATGGCGAATTTTTTTCCCAGTACGCCCAGCGACAGCCAGATGGCGGGGAGCTGGATCATCGCCAGCAGCACCCAGCCCAGGCCGTATTTATAGGCGGCGCCGGGTCCGCCTATAAATGAGCTGGCGCTGATATAGGTGGCGGTTAGCGTCATGGCCAGCACGAAGCCGCCCATCGAGCGGCTGCCGAGAAAGTACTCATTAAGAAAGCTTCCTGAGGCGCGTTTTCTCATGGCGTAAAGGGATAAGCCGAACACCACCACCAGATAGGCGATCAGGGGAATAATGACCTCAAACTGCATCATCGTCCTCCAGAGGAATGTCGCGGAAAACCAGTTTGACCATCGCCCAGCACAGCAGAATAAACAGCAGCGGAACCAGCAGGCAGGCCATTTCAAACCAGTGGGGCAGGCCGGTAAAACCGATAGCCACCCCCGGCAGATAGGCGGCGGCCAGCCAGGCGGCAAGATAGAGAAGGGTCAGCCACAGCGCCCAGCGCGCTTCTTTGTGGGCCTGAACAAAGCGTTTGTCCATTTTTTGTCCCTTGAGGATAAAGAAAGCGGGGATTGTACCGCATGGTATAGATGAGGAGAGAGAAAAAGAAAAAAGGCCGGAAAATCCGGCCTTTTGCTGAGAGAGCAGAATTATTTATCCTGCAAGCCGAGTTTTTTCTCCAGATAGTGGATGTTGGTGCCACCATGCTGGAAGTTCTCGTCGCTCATAATGCGCATCTGCAGATCGACGTTGGTCTTGATGCCATCGATGATCAGCTCCTGCAGCGCATTCTTCATGCGGGCAATCGCCACGTCACGGCTTTCGCCGTAGCAGATCAGTTTGCCGATCATGGAGTCATAGTACGGCGGTACGGTGTAGCCGGCGTAAATATGGGACTCCCAGCGCACGCCAAAGCCGCCCGGCGCGTGGAAACGGGTAATTTTACCCGGGCTCGGCAGGAAGGTGTTCGGGTCTTCGGCGTTGATACGGCATTCCACCGCATGGCCGCGAACCACCACTTCATCCTGCTTGATGGACAGCGGCTGGCCGGCTGCGATACGCAGCTGCTCTTTGATCAGGTCAACGCCGGTGATCATTTCAGTTACCGGATGCTCTACCTGGATACGGGTGTTCATTTCAATGAAGTAGAACTCGCCGTTTTCGAACAGGAACTCAAAGGTACCCGCCCCGCGGTAGCCGATATCGACACAGGCTTTCGCGCAACGCTCGCCGATGTAGCGACGCAGTTCCGGAGTGATGCCCGGCGCCGGCGCTTCTTCGACCACTTTCTGGTGACGACGCTGCATGGAGCAGTCACGTTCAGCCAGATAGATAGCGTTGCCCTGACCGTCCGCCAGTACCTGAATTTCAATGTGACGTGGGTTTTCCAGGTATTTCTCCATGTAGACCATATCGTTGTTGAAAGCCGCTTTGGCTTCCGCTTTGGTCATGGAGATGGACTGGGCCAGTTCAGCGTCGCTGCGCACAACGCGCATACCGCGACCGCCGCCGCCGCCGGAGGCCTTGATGATCACCGGATAGCCGATGCGTTTTGCATGGGCGCGGTTAGCGTCCATGTCGTCGGTCAGCGGGCCGTCAGAACCGGGTACGGTCGGGACGCCGGCTTTTTTCATGGCGGTGATCGCGGACACTTTGTCGCCCATCAGGCGGATAGTGTCGGCTTTCGGGCCGATGAAGATAAAGCCGGAGCGCTCAACCTGCTCAGCAAAGTTGGCGTTCTCGGAGAGGAAGCCATACCCCGGGTGAATCGCTACCGCGCCGGTGATCTCAGCGGCGCTGATGATAGCCGGGATGTTCAGATAGCTTTTTACGGACGGAGCCGGACCGATACAGACCGTCTCATCCGCTAACAATACGTGTTTTAGATCGCGATCCGCGGTGGAATGCACAGCAACGGTCTTGATGCCCAGTTCTTTACAGGCACGCAGGATGCGCAGTGCGATCTCGCCACGGTTAGCGATGACAATTTTATCCAGCATGTTCGCCTCGTTACTCGATAACTACCAGCGGCTCGTCGAATTCTACCGGTTGGCCGCTTTCGATCAGAATGGCTTTCACCACGCCGGCTTTGTCGGCTTCGATCTGGTTCATCATTTTCATCGCTTCGACGATGCACAGGGTGTCGCCCACGTTAACTTTCTGGCCAACTTCCACAAACGCTTTCGCGTCCGGGCTTGGCGTACGATAGAAAGTACCAACCATCGGGGAACGTACGATGTGACCACTGATTTCCGCTTTTGCCGGCGCTTCTGCTGCTGCAGCTGGCGCGGCAGCCGCGGCGGCAGGTGCCTGAGGCTGCATCATCGGCGCAGCATAAGCCTGCTGCATAACCGGATAGCTTGCGGCCGGTGCAGAGCGGCTGATGCGAACAGACTCTTCGCCTTCAGAAATTTCCAGTTCGGAGATACCTGATTCTTCAACCAGCTCGATCAGTTTTTTAATCTTACGAATATCCATGAGTGGGTTCCGTACTCTTTGTTTAGTGTGATTGTGACAGGCGTTTTACCGCCGTCTGTAAAGCGTATGAATAGCCGTCCGCCCCCAGTCCGCAGATGACGCCAGCGGCGACATCTGACAGATACGAATGCTGGCGGAAGGGTTCGCGTGCATGCACATTGCTCAGGTGAATCTCGATAAACGGGATGTTCACGGCAAGCAAAGCGTCACGGATTGCTACGCTGGTATGCGTGAACGCGGCCGGATTAATCAGGATATAGTCCACGTTGTCTTTAGCCTGATGAATTCGGTCGATTAACGCATGCTCCGCGTTGGACTGCAGGTGATCCAGGCTCACATTCAGCGCCGCCGCTTCAGATGTTAAATGGTTAACAATCTCCGCCAGCGTGAGCGGACCATACTTCTCAGGCTCGCGGGTACCGAGCATGTTAATGTTTGGACCATTCAAAAGCAAAATGTGAAACTTCTTTGCCATCGTGTGGCGATCTCCTGCCATTTTCGGGTAAAAAACAACATATACCTTCAATGCGCCCTTGTCACCTTTTCAGGGTCAGAAAACCCCGTCAGGAAAGCCAAAGTCGCACATTATAACGATTTCGTAGCAATTGGCAGCTAAATACTGGTCTTATCAGGGAAGATTATCAACCGCTATCTTAAAAAGAGTCGCGGTTGATAAAGGATCTGCGGGAAACTGCACATTACGGGATTCAGCGCCACCACTGGCGGAACTTCTTGTAACGCCATGCCAGCAGCGCCACTGCCAGCAGGGCATAAATGATGGGCTGCGGCGAGAGGATCTTCACTGACCACAGGTAGTGAATCGGCGCGAGGATCGCCACCAGATAGACGAAGTTGTGTAAAAGTTGCCAGCGGCGGCCCAGTTTTCGCTGCATCGCCTGCGTCGACGTCACCGCCAGCGCCAGCAGGATCGCCCAGCTGACCATGCCTAACGTCAGATAGGGGCGGTTGATAATCTCCGAGCCCAGCAGCGCCAGATTGTTAATGCCCAGCTCCAGCAGGGTATAGCTGGTCAGGTGCAGCGTCGCCCAGGCGAAACACCATAAACCTAACAGGCGACGAACGCGAATCAATAATGGTTGTTTCGCATAGCGCGCCAGCGGGGAGACCAGCAGCGTCGCCAGCAGAAACTTCAGCGCCATCCTGCCGGTAAAATGCTGGATATCCTTGGCCGGATCGGCGCTAAAGTAGCCCTGATGTCCGGCCCAGAATAGCCAGACCAGCGGCAAAAAACCCGCCAGATGAAGTAAAACCTTCAGCCAGGCGATCTGTTTGACGGTGAAACGCACTAGAAGTTCTCCCGCAGATTCATGCCGCGATACAACGACGCCACTTCGTCGGCATAGCCGTTAAACAGCAGGGTTGGCTGACGCTTGACATCGAGTACGCCGCCGGCGCCGATAAACCGCTCGCTGGCCTGCGACCAGCGGGGGTGATCGACGTGCGGATTGACGTTGGCGAAGAAGCCGTATTCGTCCGGTGCCGCCAGGTTCCAGGTGGTCGGCGGCCGCTCGCGGGTCAGTTCAATGCTGACGATGGATTTAATGCCTTTGAAACCGTACTTCCACGGCACAGTAAGGCGGACCGGCGCGCCATTTTGCGGCGGCAGCGCTTTGCCATACACCCCGACGGTGAGCAGCGTCAGCGGATGCATCGCTTCATCCAGCCGCAGCCCCTCCACGTAAGGGTAAGCCAGCCCCCCGCCGATAAACCGATCTTTCTGCCCGGGCATTTGATCCGGAGCATAGAGGGTTTTGAAGGCCACATAGCGCGCATTGCTGGTGGGCTCCACCAGCGCCAACAGCTTATGCAGCGGGAAGCCGACCCAGGGGACCACCATCGACCAGGCTTCCACGCAGCGCATACGATAAATACGCTCTTCCAGCGGGAAGCGTTTGGTCAGATCGTCATGGTCGAGAGTCAGCGGCTTCGCCACCTCACCGCCGATGGTCAATGTCCAGGGATCGGTGCGCAGGCTACCCGCGTTCGCCGCCGGATCGGCTTTATCGAGGCCGAATTCATAAAAGTTATTGTAGCCGGAGACTTTATCTTCCGGGGTAAGCGTCAGCTTAGCCTGCCATTCAGCGGGTTTAGCAAAGTCCAGGGCTTTGCCCGCCGGGGCTGGTGGACGGTCATGGCCTTTAAACCAGTCCAGCAGGTCGGCCTGCGCGGCGGCGGGAAGCGAAAGGGCGGTCGCGCTGATGCCCAGCATTTTCAGCACCTGGCGCCGCTGGAGCATAAAAACGGTTTCGGCCGTGACGTCGGCTTCCGTCAATTTTTTTCTTTTCATGGTGTCCTCCGTCATGCGTTTCCTTAAGCATGACGGAGGCGGCGATGAATCGCGAATATGTCACGAAAAATTGCACATTAGGAGCATGAGCCGCCGCCGAAGCAGGGGCGCGGTCGTCCAGGAATCATCGGAAAGTGGCGCAAGACGTTTCCTTTACCGCGCCTGACCCGGCATCTTTAGCAGGGAAAAAAGCGGACGGGAGGCTGGCAGGACGGAAAATCGGCAATAATGTGCGCCGCTGGCGCGGGTTTGCCATCCAGCGTCTAAAATTAAAGCGCTTCTGGCGCAGGCCGCAGGCGGGCGGCGATTGGCAAATTTTTTCTGCCGACTATACTCGCTATCGGCATACTTTCGCCGATAATACGCATTCCATTGCCAGACTCGCCATCTTTGATAGTATGCGTCGCGCTTTAAAAGGTTAATGCTAGCGTCAAGGCGCGCGCCGGCACGGGAGCCTGATGGTTCATCGGGCAGTCATTCACTCGCGGAGTTAACACAGGGATGCGATTAACGACGAAGTTCTCAGCCTTTATCACGCTGCTAACTAGCCTGACCATCTTTGTCACGCTGATTGGCGCTTCGCTGAGTTTTTACAACGGCATTGAGAACAAGGTCGAAAACCGGGTTCAGGCGGTGGCGACCATGCTGGATAACCGGCTCATCACTACCTCTTTTGATATGCTTGAGCCGCAGCTGGATGAGCTGATGACGCCGATAGAGATCGTGCATATCGATTTCATGCTTAACGGTAAACCGCTCTACAGCCACTCCCGAACCGACAGCTATCGCCCGCTTGGCAGTCATGAGCAATTCCGTGAGATCACGGTCCCGTCGTTGAAACATCCCGGTCTCTCTCTGCATCTGGTCTACGTTGACCCGATGGTGAACTATTTCCGTTCGCTGTCGATTACCGCCCCGCTGTCGATCTCCATCGGCTTCATGGTGGTGATTATTTTCTTCGCCGTCCGCTGGATCCGCCGCCAGCTGGCGGGTCAGGAGCTGCTTGAGCTTCGTTCCACGCGTATCCTGAGCGGCGAGCGCGGGCCGCAGGTGCGCGGCTCAGTCTATGAATGGCCTGCCAGCACCAGTAGCGCGCTGGATATGCTGCTGTCGGAGCTGCAGTTTGCCAGCGATCAGCGCAGCCGGATGGATACGCTGATTCGCTCCTATGCGGCACAGGATTCTAAAACCGGGCTGAATAATCGCCTGTTTTTTGACAATCAGCTGGCCACACTGCTGGAAGATCAGGAGAAGGTGGGGGCGTACGGCATCGTGATGATGATCCGTCTACCGGAGTTTGATCTGCTACGGGACAACTGGGGGCGGGCGGCGGCCGAAGAACATTACTTCACGCTTATCAACCTGCTCTCTACCTTTATTATGCGTTACCCTGGCGCGCTGCTGGCGCGCTATCACCGTAGCGACTTCGCCGTGCTGCTGCCGCACCGCACGTTAAAAGAGGCGGATAGTATCGCCGGGCTGCTGCTGAAAGCCATGGACGCGCTGCCTCCGACGCGGATCCTCGATCGTGACGATATGATGCATATCGGCATCTGTTCTTTCCGCAGCGGACAATCGGCGGCGCAAGTGATGGAACATGCCGAAGCGGCAACGCGCAACGCGGTGCTGCAGGGCAGCAACAGCTGGTCGGTCTATGACGATACCCTTCCGGAGAAAGGCCGCGGCAACGTTCGCTGGCGGACGCTGATCGAACAGATGCTGAGCCGCGGCGGGCCGCGGTTGTACCAGAAGCCCGCCGTCACCCGCGACGGTCGGGTGCATCACCGTGAACTGATGTCGCGGATGTACGACGGTAAAGAAGAGGTGATTGCCGCCGAGTACATGCCGATGGTGCTGCAGTTTGGCCTGGCGGAGGAGTATGACCGCCTGCAGGTGACGCGCCTGCTGCCGTTTTTAGGCTTCTGGCCCGAGGAGAATCTGGCGCTGCAGCTGTCGGTGGAGTCGCTGATCCGTCCGCGTTTCCAGCGCTGGCTGCGCGATGCTCTGATGCAGTGTGAAAAATCGCAGCGTCAACGGATTATTTTTGAACTTGCTGAGGCAGATGTTTGTCAATATATCGGCCGTCTGCAGCCGGTTATGCGGTTGGTTAACGCGCTTGGCGTTCGGGTGGCGGTGGTTCAGGCAGGGTTAACCCTGGTGGGAACCAGCTGGATCAAGCAGCTGGATGCGGAGCTGATCAAACTGCATCCGGGCCTGGCGCGCAACATCGAAAAGCGCAGCGAGAACCAGCTGCTGGTGCAAAGCCTGGTGGAAGCCTGTAAAGGCATGCCTATGCAAGTTTTTGCGACGGGCGTACGCAGCCGCAGCGAGTGGCTGGTACTGTCCCAATGCGGTGTCACGGGCGGGCAGGGGGAATTTTTTGCCGCCTCACAGCCACTTGACACAAATGTGAAAAAATATTCGCAAAGATACTCGGTTTGATCTGCCGTTTAGCGTGATTTCACGTAGAATAACGCGCGCCATCGTGAAGGGGGTGTGCTTGTCTACCTGCCGGATCATCGCAATGTAAATGCCAGTGACCCTCCTTTGACAGGTTACAAATTCAGGCGTGGAGCGCTGCTGAAGATTTCAGCAATGAACGGAGTCGGAAAAATTTGTAACAAAGGAAATGAACTGCACTAATTTTCACCGCAGCAGGTGATTTTTGCGCCTTGTCGCTGCTGCGTGTGGTTGGTAAAGTAAGCGGATTTTGTTTTCCGCCCCAGCTTTCAGGATTATCCCTTAGTATGTTAAAAAAATTTCGTGGCATGTTTTCCAATGACCTGTCCATTGACCTGGGTACCGCGAATACCCTTATTTACGTAAAAGGACAAGGCATCGTATTGAATGAGCCTTCCGTGGTGGCCATTCGTCAGGATCGTGCCGGATCGCCGAAAAGCGTCGCCGCCGTGGGTCATGAAGCGAAGCAGATGCTCGGCCGTACCCCGGGTAATATCGCGGCGATTCGCCCGATGAAGGACGGCGTTATCGCTGACTTCTTCGTGACGGAAAAGATGCTGCAGCACTTTATCAAACAAGTGCACAGCAACAGCTTTATGCGCCCGAGCCCGCGCGTACTGGTCTGCGTGCCGGTTGGCGCCACCCAGGTTGAGCGTCGTGCTATCCGTGAATCCGCGCAGGGCGCTGGCGCTCGCGAAGTGTTCCTGATTGAAGAACCGATGGCGGCCGCGATCGGCGCTGGCCTGCCGGTTTCTGAAGCGACCGGTTCCATGGTGGTGGATATCGGCGGCGGTACCACTGAGGTAGCGGTTATCTCCCTGAACGGCGTGGTTTACTCTTCTTCCGTGCGTATCGGCGGCGACCGCTTCGACGAAGCCGTCATCAATTACGTGCGTCGTAACTACGGCTCCCTGATCGGTGAAGCGACCGCTGAGCGTATCAAACATGAAATCGGTTCGGCTTACCCGGGCGATGAAGTGCGTGAAATTGAAGTGCGCGGCCGTAACCTGGCGGAAGGCGTTCCACGCGGCTTCACCCTGAACTCAAACGAAATTCTTGAAGCGCTGCAGGAGCCGCTGACCGGCATCGTGAGCGCGGTCATGGTTGCCCTTGAGCAGTGCCCGCCGGAACTGGCGTCTGATATCTCCGAGCGCGGGATGGTTCTCACCGGCGGTGGTGCGCTGCTGCGCAACCTGGACCGTCTGTTAATGGAAGAAACCGGTATTCCAGTCGTGGTTGCTGAAGATCCGCTGACCTGCGTAGCGCGTGGCGGCGGCAAGGCGCTGGAAATGATCGACATGCACGGCGGCGACCTGTTTAGCGAAGAGTAGTCAGCCTGAAGGTCCGGGGTGGCTTCCGCGCTGCCCCTGGTCTTTACTGACACGAGAATACGCATAGCCTATGAAGCCAATTTTTAGCCGTGGCCCCTCGCTACAGATTCGCCTTATTCTGGCGGTGCTGGTGGCGCTTGGCGTGATTATCGCCGACAGCCGCCTGGGTACGTTCAGTCAAATCAGAACGTACATGGATACAGCCGTCAGCCCTTTCTACTTTGTCTCTAATGGTCCCCGGGAACTGCTCGACAGCGTATCGCAGACGCTGGCTACCCGTGACCAGCTCGAACTGGAAAACCGCGCGCTGCGTCAGGAGCTGTTGCTGAAAAACAGCGATCTGCTGATGCTGGGCCAGTACAAGCAGGAGAATGCGCGCCTGCGTGAACTGCTTGGCTCGCCGCTGCGCCAGGACGAGCAAAAAATGGTGACCCAGGTCATCTCAACGGTCAACGACCCCTACAGCGATCAGGTGGTTATCGATAAGGGCAGCGTCAACGGCGTCTACGAAGGCCAGCCGGTTATCAGTGATAAAGGCGTGGTGGGGCAGGTCGTAGCCGTGGCGAAAATGACCAGCCGGGTACTGCTGATCTGTGATGCCACCCATGCGTTGCCAATCCAGGTCCTGCGGAACGATATTCGCGTCATTGCCGCCGGTAACGGCTGCACCGACGACCTCCAGCTTGAGCATCTGCCGGCAAATACCGATATTCGCGTCGGCGATGTGCTGGTGACCTCCGGTCTGGGCGGTCGTTTCCCGGAAGGGTACCCGGTTGGGGTTGTCTCTTCAGTGAAACTGGACACCCAGCGCGCCTACACGGTGATCCAGGCGCGTCCGACGGCCGGTCTGCAGCGTTTGCGCTATCTGCTGCTGCTGTGGGGCGCCGATCGCAATGGCGCTAACCCGATGACCCCGGAAGAGGTCCATCGGGTGGCTAACGAACGCCTGATGCAGATGATGCCGCAGGTGTTGCCTGCGCCGGATGCGATGGGGCCGCAGATGCCGGCGCCCGCCACCGGGCTGACGCCGTCTCAGCCGTCGCAGCCTGCAGGGGGGCAATAGTGGCAAGTTACCGTAGCCAGGGACGCTGGGTTATCTGGCTCTCGTTTCTTATCGCGCTATTGCTGCAAATTATGCCCTGGCCGGCGGACATCAGCGTTTTCCGGCCCAACTGGGTATTATTGATCCTGCTGTACTGGATCCTCGCGCTGCCGCACCGGGTGAATGTGGGAACGGGCTTCGTGATGGGGGCTATTCTTGATCTCATCAGCGGCTCGACGCTGGGCGTTCGCGCGCTGTCCTTAAGCATCGTCGCCTATCTGGTGGCGCTGAAGTATCAGCTGTTCCGTAACCTGGCGCTGTGGCAACAGGCGCTGGTAGTCATGCTGTTATCCCTCGCCGTGGATATCATTGTTTTCTGGGCAGAGTTTTTAGTGATCAACGTCTCTTTCCGTCCGGAAGTATTCTGGAGTAGTGTAGTAAACGGTATCCTCTGGCCATGGCTCTTCCTGCTGATGCGTAAAGTGCGTCAGCAATTTGCAGTGCAATAAGGTTGATATGACAACTCTGTATCTTGCTTCTGGTTCCCCGCGTCGGCAGGAACTGCTGACTCAGCTTGGTCTCGCGTTCGAGCGTCTGGTTCCTGGTATCGAGGAGCAGCGCCAGCCGCAGGAGAGCGCGCAGCACTATGTCGTGCGCCTGGCGCGCGAAAAGGCGCAGGCCGGGGTGGCGCTGGCATCGCGGGATTTGCCGGTTTTGGGAGCGGATACGATTGTTATTTTGAACGGCGAAGTGCTGGAAAAACCGCGCGACGCCGAACACGCTGCAGCGATGCTGCGCCTGCTTTCCGGCCAAACCCATCAGGTCATGACCGCGGTGGCGCTGGCGGATAAGCAGCAGACGCTGGATTGTCTGGTGGTCACGGAAGTGACCTTCCGGCCGCTCAGCGAGCAGGATATCGCCGATTATGTGGCCAGCGGCGAGCCTTTAGATAAAGCAGGTGCATACGGTATTCAAGGGTTGGGTGGCTGTTTCGTCAGGAAGATTAATGGCAGCTATCACGCCGTAGTCGGCTTACCGCTGGTGGAAACGTATGAGTTGCTCAGTAACTTTAACTCACTGCGTAAAGAAAAGGGATAAAGATGACGGCTGAATTATTAGTGAACGTAACGCCATCCGAAACGCGCGTTGCGTATATTGATGGCGGTATTCTGCAGGAAATCCATATTGAGCGTGAAGCGCGACGCGGAATAGTAGGCAATATCTACAAAGGTCGTGTTAGCCGAGTGCTGCCGGGAATGCAGGCGGCTTTTGTAGATATTGGTCTGGATAAGGCGGCGTTCCTCCACGCCTCCGATATCATGCCGCATACCGAGTGCGTTGCCGGTGAGGAGCAAAAGCAGTTTACCGTGCGCGATATTTCGGAGCTGGTGCGCCAGGGCCAGGACCTGATGGTCCAGGTGGTTAAAGATCCGCTCGGTACCAAAGGCGCGCGTCTGACCACCGATATTACCCTGCCTTCCCGCTATCTGGTCTTTATGCCGGGCGCCTCCCACGTGGGGGTCTCTCAGCGCATTGAAAGCGAAGCCGAGCGCGAGCGGCTGAAAAAGGTCGTGGCAGAGTACTGCGACGAGCAGGGCGGATTTATCATTCGCACCGCCGCGGAAGGCGTTCACGAGCAAGAGATGGCCGCCGATGCCGCCTATCTTAAGCGCGTATGGACCAAGGTGATGGAGCGCAAAAAGCGCAACCAGACCCGCTATCAGCTGTACGGCGAGCTGGCCCTGGCTCAGCGCGTGCTGCGTGATTTTGCCGACGCGCATCTCGACCGGATTCGCGTCGATTCGCGGCTGACCTACGAGGCGCTGCTCGAATTTACCGCCGAATATATCCCGGAAATGACCAGCAAGCTGGAACACTACAGCGGCCGTCAGCCGATATTCGATCTCTTTGACGTTGAGAACGAAATTCAGCGCGCGCTGGAGCGTAAAGTCGAGCTCAAGTCCGGGGGGTATCTGATCATCGACCAGACCGAGGCAATGACCACCATCGATATCAACACCGGGGCGTTTGTTGGGCACCGCAATCTTGACGATACTATCTTCAATACCAATATCGAAGCCACCCAGGCGATAGCCCGCCAGCTGCGTTTGCGTAATCTCGGCGGCATTATCATCATTGATTTCATCGACATGAACAATGAAGACCATCGCCGGCGGGTGTTGCACTCCCTGGAGCAGGCCCTCAGTAAAGACCGGGTGAAGACCAGCATCAACGGTTTCTCCCAGTTGGGGCTGGTGGAGATGACCCGTAAACGCACCCGCGAAAGCGTGGAGCATGTGCTGTGCAACGAATGCCCGACCTGCCACGGACGCGGAACGGTAAAGTCCGTGGAAACGGTATGCTATGAGATTATGCGTGAGATCGTTCGCGTGCATCATGCTTATGATTCCGATCGCTTCCTGGTCTATGCTTCCCCTGCGGTGGCGGAAACCCTGAAAGGGGAAGAGTCGCATGCGCTGGCGGAAGTGGAGATCTTTGTCGGCAAGCAGGTGAAGGTACAAATTGAGCCGCTCTATAATCAAGAGCAGTTCGATGTGGTTATGATGTAAAACACTGCGTCATTGTGCGGCTGACAAGGAGAGAGGCGTGAGGCGACTGCCCGGGATTTTATTGCTCACCGTGGCAACACTGATTGTTATCGTCGCGCTGCTGGTGAGTGGCTTGCGTCTCGTGTTGCCGCAGCTCGATGCCTGGCGTCCGCAGCTGCTGGAGAAGATCTCCTCTCTCACCGGCACGCCGGTGGATGCCTCGCAGATCGCAGCCAGCTGGCAAACTTTTGGCCCAACATTAGATGTCCGCGATATTCATGTCGGGCTGAAAGATGGCGGGACAATGGCGGTCAAGCGCGTGACCCTGGCGCTGGACGTCTGGCAGAGTCTGTTGCATATGCGCTGGCAGTTTCGCGATCTCACCTTCTGGCAGCTGCAGATCCATACCAATACCCCTATTCAGACCAATGACGGCGGCGAAAGCCTGAAAACCGACCGCGTCAGCGATCTCTTTTTACGTCAGTTCGACCACTTTACTCTGCGCGACAGCCATCTGAGCTTCCTGACTATTTCCGGTCAGCGGGCGGAGCTGGCGGTCCCGCAGCTGACCTGGCTTAACGGCAGGAACCGTCACCGCGCCGAGGGGCAGCTCAGCCTTTCCAGTCTCACCGGCCAGCATGGCGTCATGCAGGTGCGGATGGATCTCCGCGACGAGGATGGCCTGCTGAACAAAGGCCGGGTCTGGCTGCAGGCTGACGATATTGACGTCAAGCCCTGGCTGGGCCGCTGGATGCAGGACAATATCGCCCTGAAAAGCGCCCGCTTCAGCCTCGAAGGCTGGATGACCATTGAAAAAGGCGATGTGGCCAGCGGCGACGTATGGCTGAAAAAAGGGGGCGCCAGCTGGCAGGGGGATAGCGAGGTTCATCACCTGTCAGTGGATAACCTGACGGCGCATCTCTCCCATGACAAGCAGAGCTGGGGCTTCTACATTCCCGATACGCGGATCGCGATCGACGATAAACCCTGGCCAAGCGGCGCGCTGGCGATGGCGTGGATCCCGGCGCAGGATGTCGGTGGCGACGGTCATCAGCGTAGCGATGAATTACGTATTCGCGCCAGCAACTTAGCCCTCAGCGGTCTGAGCGGACTGCAGCCGTTTGCCGATAAGCTGGCGCCTTCATTGGGCGAACTCTGGCGCACCACGCAGCCCAGCGGCAAAATCAACCTGCTGGCTCTCGATATTCCCCTGCAGGCGACGGAGAAAACGCGCTTTCAGGCGCAGTGGAGCGATCTGGCGTGGAAGCAGTGGAAACTCCTGCCGGGAGCGGAACACTTTTCCGGCAGCCTGAATGGCAGCGTTGAGCATGGGGAACTGCGCGCGCGCATGACGAAGGCGCTGATGCCGTATACCGGTGTTTTCCGGGCCCCGCTGGAGATCGCCGCTGGCGAAGCCACCCTCAGCTGGGTGAAAAATGACAAAGGCTTTATGCTTGATGGCCGCGATATTGACGTGCAGGCGACGGGGGTACGCGCCCGCGGCGGCTTCCGCTATCTGCAACCGCAGGGGGACGATCCCTGGTTGGGCATTCTGGCGGGGATCAGCACCAACGATGGCGGCCAGGCGTGGCGTTACTTCCCGGAAAACCTGATGGGCAAAGCGCTGGTGGACTATCTCAGCGGCGCGATTAAAGCCGGACAGGCACGCGATGCGACGCTGGTGTATGGCGGCAACCCACATTTGTTCCCGTATCCGCACAACGAAGGCCAGTTCCAGGTTTACGTCCCGCTGAAGAATGCCACTTTCGCTTTTCAACCGGACTGGCCGGCGCTGACCGGGTTGAATATCGACCTTAATTTTATCAACAGCGGCCTGTGGATGCGGGCGGAGAAAGCGATGCTCGGCAACGTGACCGCCAGCAATCTCGATGCCGCGATCCCGGATTACGCGCAGGAAAAACTGCTGATTGATGCCGATATCAAAGGCCCGGGGAAAGAGGTGGGACCTTATTTCAACACCACGCCGCTGAAAGAGACCCTGGGAGCGGCGCTGGATTCCCTGCAGCTGGATGGTGATGTAAGCGCTCGCTTACATCTGAACATTCCCCTCGATGGCGAAATGACCACCGCGAAAGGCGATGTGCATCTGCAGAATAACGATCTGTTTATCAAGCCGTTAGATACCACGCTGCAGAATCTGAGCGGTAATTTCAGCTTTGTGAATGGCGATCTTAATAGTCAAACGTTGAGCGCGACCTGGTTTAATCAGCCGCTGAACCTCAATTTTTCCACCCGCGAAGGCGAAAAAGCGTTTCTGGTGGATGTCGGGATGAACGCCAGCTGGCAGCCGTCGCGCACCGGGCTGCTGCCGAAAGCGGTTAATGAGGCGCTGAGCGGTAGCGTTCCGTGGGAGGGTAAAGTCGCTATCGAACTGCCGTACCATGGCAATGCCAGCTATAAGGTTGATATCAATGGCGATCTGAAGAATGTGAGCAGTCACTTACCTTCACCGGTCAACAAGTCCGCTGGCGAACCCCTGCCGGTCAAAATTAACGTTGCCGGCGGTCTGAGCAGCTTCGACCTGACCGGATCCGTTGGCGCGAAGAATCATATCAACAGCCGCTGGTTGCTGAACCGTAAGCTGACGCTGGACAGAGCGATCCTCACGACGGACAGCAAAGGCCCCTCTCCGCTGCCCGACCAGCCCGGCGTTGAGCTCAATCTGCCGCCGATGGATGGCGCGCAGTGGCTGGCGCTGTTCCAGAAGGGCGCGGCGAATGAAGTCAGCAGCAGCGTCCTCTTTCCACCGCGCATTGTGCTGCGTACGCCGTCGCTGGCGCTGGCCGGCCAGCAATGGAACAACGTGAGTCTGATGTCGCAGCCGGTCACCGGCGGTTCACAGGTTGAGGCGCAGGGGCGCGAGATCAACGCCACCCTGACGATGCGCGACAATGCCCCGTGGCTGGCAAATGTGCGTTATCTCTATTTCAACCCGGCCAGCGCCAGCGGCAAGGGCGGAACGGAGAACGTGGCCCCGCAGGCGGAGACGCGGCTGGATTTCCACGGTTGGCCCGATCTGCAGCTGCGCTGCGCGGAATGCTGGCTGTGGGGGCAAAAATATGGCCGTATCGACGGCGATGTGGCGATCAAGGGCGATACCTTAACGCTCTCCAACGGCCTGGTGGATACCGGGTTTGGCCGGCTGACGACCGACGGCGTGTGGGTTAACGCCCCTTCCGGGGTGCGCACCTCGCTGAAAGGCAGACTGCATGGCAATAAAACGAATGAATTTGCGGATTTCTTTGGCGTTTCCACACCGGTGAAGGATTCGCCGTTTGATATCGACTACGATCTGCACTGGCGCGCGCCACCCTGGTCACCCGATGTCGCGTCGCTCAATGGGATCATTAAAAGCCACCTCGGCAAGGGTCAGTTTACCGACCTGAGTACCGGACACGCAGGCCAGCTGCTGCGTTTGCTGAGCGTCGATGCCCTGCTGCGCAAACTGCGCTTCGACTTCAGCGATACCTTTAGCGAAGGATTTTACTTCGACTCGATTAACAGTACGGCCTGGATTAAGGATGGTGTACTGCATACCGATGATACGCTGGTGGATGGCCTGGAGGCGGACATTGCCATGAAAGGGTCGGTCGATCTGGTGCGTCGTCATCTGGACCTGCAGGCGGTGGTGGCGCCGGAGATCTCCGCGACCGTCGGCGTGGCGGCGGCCTTCGCCGTCAACCCAATTGTCGGCGCGGCGGTGTTTGCCGCCAGCAAGGTGCTGGGGCCGCTGTGGAACAAAGTCTCGATACTGCGCTATCGCATCACCGGCCCGATTGACCAGCCGCAGATCAATGAAGTGCTGCGCCAGGCGCGCAGCAACAAAAAGCAATGATTTGACGATTGCCGGGAATTGCCGCAATCTCAATAGATAGCCTTCTGTATTTCCGCCTGTCAGGCGGCAACAAACGAGTAGCATAACGATGAGTCTGAACCTGGTAAGTGAACAATTACTGTCGGCAAATGGCCTGAATCATCAGGACCTGTTTGCCATTCTTGGTCAACTGACCGAGCGCCGCCTCGATTACGGCGATCTCTATTTTCAGTCGAGCTATCACGAATCCTGGGTTCTGGAAGACAGCATCATTAAAGATGGGTCGTACAATATCGACCAGGGCGTAGGCGTGCGCGCCGTCAGCGGCGAAAAAACGGGCTTTGCCTACGCTGACCAGATCAGCAAGCTGGCGCTGGAGCAGAGCGCCCAGGCGGCGCGGACCATTGTGCGCGAGACTGGCAATGGCAAAGTACAGACCCTCGGTGCCGTAGAGCACAGCGCCCTCTATACCAGCATCGACCCGCTGCAGAGTATGAGCCGGGAAGAGAAGCTGGATATTCTCCGCCGGGTAGACAAAGTCGCCCGCGCGGCGGACCAGCGCGTGCAGGAGGTTTCGGCCAGCCTGAGCGGGGTCTATGAGCTGATTCTGGTGGCCGCCACCGACGGCACTCTGGCCGCCGACGTTCGTCCGCTGGTGCGCCTCTCGGTCAGCGTGCTGGTGGAAGAGGACGGCAAACGCGAGCGCGGCAGCAGCGGCGGCGGCGGGCGTTTTGGCTATGACTATTTCCTCGCCTCTCAGGAGGGCGAAGTACGGGCCGACGCCTGGGCGAAAGAAGCGGTGCGCATGGCGCTGGTTAACCTCTCGGCGGTCGCCGCCCCGGCGGGGATGCTGCCGGTGGTGCTCGGCGCCGGCTGGCCTGGCGTTCTGCTGCACGAAGCGGTCGGTCACGGCCTGGAAGGCGATTTCAACCGTCGCGGCACCTCGGTCTTTAGCGGCCATATGGGGGAATTAGTCGCCTCTGAGCTGTGCACCGTCGTGGACGACGGCACCATCGTCGACCGTCGTGGCTCGGTGGCCATCGATGACGAAGGCACGCCGGGTCAATACAATGTGCTGATCGAAAACGGCATCCTGAAAGGCTACATGCAGGATAAACTCAATGCGCGTCTGATGGGCGTCGCGCCGACCGGCAACGGCCGCCGTGAATCCTATGCCCATCTGCCGATGCCGCGTATGACCAACACCTATATGCTGGCGGGCCAGTCCACGCCGCAGGAGATTATCGAGTCGGTGGACTACGGTATCTTCGCGCCTAACTTCGGCGGCGGGCAGGTGGATATCACCTCCGGTAAGTTTGTCTTCTCCACCTCCGAGGCCTATCTGATCGAAAAAGGCAAGGTCACGAAGGCGGTGAAAGGCGCTACCCTGATCGGCTCCGGGATTGAGACTATGCAGCAGATTTCGATGGTGGGTAACGATCTGCGTCTGGATAACGGCGTCGGCGTCTGTGGCAAAGAGGGCCAGAGCGTGCCGGTGGGCGTTGGCCAGCCGACCCTGAAGGTCGATAACCTTACCGTCGGCGGCACTGCCTGATCCTGAGCGGGTTCCCGGCGTCGCCGGGAACCGCTTCAGCGGGCGATCCCTCTGCCGTGCATCCCCTGATAGATCTTCGCCACGTCGACAAAATACTCCGTCAGATAATTGATACAGACCTGCACTTTCAGCGGCAGTTTATCCTTTTCGGTGTACAGGGCGTAGACCGGACGCGGATCGGACTGGTAGCTCGGCAGCAGGATCTCAAGCTCACCGCGATTGATCTCTTCGATCGCCCACATCAACGGCACATAGGCGATACCCACCCCGGCGGTCAGCCAGCGCACCAGCGTCATGGGGTCATTGGTCACAAAGCGCCCCTGCGGGGTCAGGCGGGTTGAGATCCCTTCCGGCGCGATAATGACAAACTCATTGTCCGGCCGCACGCTATATTCCAGCCAGGCATGCCCGGCAAGATCGGCCGGTTTCTCAGGATTGCCAGCCTGCGCCAGATAGCTTTTCGCGGCGCATAACACCATCGGCATTGAGCCCAGACGGCGGGAAAAAAGACTGGAATCCTGCAGGGCGCCCACGCGGATCACCACGTCAAGACCGTCGGCGATCAGGTCCGGCGCAGGTATGCCGGTGACCAGATTGACGGAGAGCCCGGGGTATTCTTTCAGCATTTTCGCCGTTATGCGCGCCAGAACATTCTGTGCCATAGTTGAAGAGCAGCCGATACGCAGCGTTCCGATAGGGGTGTTGTTAAATGCGTATAATTGCTCATGGACATCCTGTGCTTCAAACAGCATCCTACGGCAGCCCTGATAGTAAATTTTACCCGCTTCCGTTAAGCCAAGGCTGCGGGTGCTGCGGTTGAGCAGCTTCACCTGCAGTTCATCTTCCAGTTTGGCGACGGTCTGACTGATCGAGGAAACGCTCATCTGAAGCTGGCGGGCCGCTGCGGTGAAGGAACCTAATTCGACCACTTTGGCGAAAACGGACATGCGCTTTAATCGTTCCATTATTCACTCTGGCTTAAAAGTGATTTAGATCACACATTGTAGATAATGCGGCAATCGTTACGTTAATATATTGTTAGCTACATAATAAACGCATCTGCTCACTACCTGTACGCTTCTTATTCAAGGTCATCATGAGTCTGTTTCCTGTCATCGTGATTTTCGGCTTATCGTTTCCGCCGATCTTCTTCGAGTTGCTTTTGTCGCTGGCCATCTTCTGGCTGGTGCACCGATTGCTGGTTCCGACCGGCATTTACGATTTTGTCTGGCACCCTGCACTGTTTAATACGGCGCTATATTGCTGCCTTTTTTATTTGATATCGCGCTTGTTCGTTTGAGGTTGATGTGAAAACACTAACAAGAAATATCCTCCGTACCGCTATTACCGTGATACTGGTCATTTTGGCCTTCGTGGCGATTTTCCGCGCCTGGGTTTACTACACCGCCTCGCCGTGGACGCGGGATGCGCGCTTTAGCGCCGACATTGTGGCCATTGCTCCCGACGTCTCCGGGCTGATTTCCCAGGTAAACGTCAAGGATAACCAACTGGTTAAGAAAGACCAGGTATTGTTCGTTATTGACCAACCTCGTTACCAAAAAGCGCTGGCGCAGGCGGAAGCCGATGTCGCCTACTATCAGACCTTAGCCCAGGAAAAACGTGTCGAAGCCGGTCGGCGTAATAAGCTTGGCGTCCAGGCGATGTCGCGGGAAGAGATTGACCAGGCGAACAACGTGCTGCAGACCGTTGAGCATCAGCTGGCGAAAGCGGTGGCCAGCCGCGACCTGGCCAGACTGGACCTGCAGCGCACGGAGATTCGCGCCCCCGCGGATGGCTGGGTGACCAACCTTAACGTCTATACCGGGGAATTTATCACCCGCGGCTCCACGGCGGTGGCGCTGGTCAAAGAGAATACATTTTACGTCATGGCCTATCTGGAAGAGACCAAACTGGAAGGCGTCCGCCCTGGATACCGGGCGGAAATTACCCCGCTTGGCAGCAGCAAAACCATTAAAGGCACGGTGGACAGTATCGCTGCGGGGGTAACCAACGCCAGCAGCAGCAGCGACTCGAAAGGGATGGCTTCGGTGGATTCCAACCTTGAATGGGTGCGTCTGGCGCAGCGTGTGCCGGTTCGTATTCGCCTTGACCACCAGCAGGGGAATCTGTGGCCATCGGGCACGACGGCGACGGTGGTGATCACCGGTAAAGAAGACCGTGATACCAGCCAGGCCAACTTCTTCCAGAAACTGGCTATGCGCCTGCGCGAATTCGGTTAATCGCTATGGGGACATATACTATTGCTCCCCAGCATCTCCGCTTTGCTATTAAGCTTGCATGCGCGGTGGTGTTGGCGCTGTTCGTCGGCTTCCATTTTCAGCTCGAAACGCCGCGCTGGGCGGTGCTGACCGCGGCGATTGTCGCCGCTGGCCCGGCCTTTGCCGCCGGGGGAGAGCCGTACTCCGGCGCGATCCGCTATCGCGGCATGTTGCGTATTGCCGGGACCTTTATTGGCTGTATTGCGGCGCTGGTCATCATCATCCTGATGATCCGCGCCCCTCTGCTGATGATGCTGGTCTGCTGCCTGTGGGCCGGGTTTTGTACCTGGGTTTCGTCGCTGGTCAAGGTCGAAAACTCCTATGCCTGGGGGCTGGCCGGATACACCGCGCTGATTATCATTATTACCATCCACACCGATCCAATGCTGGCGCCGCAGTTTGCCGTTGAGCGCTGCAGCGAAATCGTCATCGGGATTGTCAGCGCCATCGTCGCCGATCTGCTGTTCTCCCCGCGTTCGATTAAAAAAGAGATCGACCTTGAGCTGGATAACCTGCTGATTGCACAGTATAAGCTGATGCAGTTATGCGTTGCGCACGGCGAAAAAGATGAAGTGGATCAGGCCTGGGGAGCGCTGGTGCGTCGCACCACGGCGCTGGAAGGAATGCGCAGTAACCTGATTATGGAGTCCTCTCGCTGGGCTAAGGCGAATCAACGCCTGAAGGCGATCAATACCCTCTCGCTAACGCTTATCACCCAGGCTTGCGAAACCTACCTGATTCAGAACTCGCGCCCGGAAATGGTGACGGACGACTACCGCGAGCTGTTCGCTGAGCCGGTTGAGACGGTGCAGGATGTTCACCAGCAGCTGAAGCGTATGCGTCGCTTCCTGACCTGGAAAGGCGAGCATAATACGCCGGTCACCATCTACAGCTGGGTAGGCGCAGCCACCCGTTACCTGCTGCTTAAGCGTGGCGTGGTGGGCAACACCAAAATCAGCCGCATCGAAGACGGTGTATTGCGCGGCGAAACGGTGGTTAAAGTGGAGTCCGCCGAGCGTCACCACGCGATGGTGAACTTCTGGCGTACCTCTGTCTCCTGTATCCTTGGGACGCTGTTCTGGCTGTGGACGGGCTGGACCTCAGGCAGCGGCGCGATGGTGATGATTGCCGTGGTTACCGCGCTGGCGATGCGCTTGCCTAACCCGCGAATGGTGGCGATAGACTTCCTCTACGGTACTCTGGCGGCGTTACCGCTGGGTACCCTGTACTTTCTGGTGATCATGCCGGCGACGCAGCAGAGTATGCTGTTGCTTTGTATCAGCCTGGCGGCGATGGCGTTTTTTATCGGTATCGAAGTGCAGAAAAGGCGCCTCGGATCGCTGGGGGCGCTGGCGAGCACCATCAACATTCTGGTGCTGGATAACCCGATGCAGTTCCAGTTCAGTCAGTTCCTCGATAGCGCGCTGGGGCAGATCGTCGGTTGTTTCCTCGCCCTGATGGTTATTCTCATTGTCAGGGATAACTCCCGGGCAAGAACCGGTCGGGTGCTGCTGAACCAGTTTGTCTCCGCGGCGGTCTCTTCGCTGACCACCAACTCGGCGCGTCGCAAAGAGAATCATCTGCCCGCGCTCTATCAGCAGCTGTTTTTATTGCTCAACAAATTCCCTGGCGATGTCGCCCGTTTCCGTCTGGCGTTGACGTTAATCATTGCCCACCAGCGCCTGCGCGATGCGCCCGTGCCGGTGAATGAGGATCTGTCGGCGTTCCATCGCCAGCTGCGACGTACCGCGGATCATGTGATCTCCGCCGGGAGCGATGATAAGCGTCGGCGCTACTTTACCCGGCTGCTGGCGGAGCTTGATGTTTATCAGGAGAAGCTGCGGGTCTGGGAGGCTTCGCCGCAGGTGACCGAGCCGGTACGGCGACTGGTTGAGATGTTGCACAAGTACCAGCATGTGCTGACCAGCAGTTAACCCATAAACCGACGCCCAGGCGTCGGTTTTTTTATCGCTATACTTAACGGCGACAGGAAGAGAAGCGGGAGGGGCTGCCATGACCACCTATACGTTTGATTTTGACGAAATCGCCGAGCAACAGGATTTCTACCGGGAGTTTTCCCGCACCTTCGAGCTGGCACAGGATAAGGTCAACAACCTTGATTCGCTATGGGACGCGGTGACCGGTGGGCTGCTGCCGCTGCCGCTGGACATTGAGTTCATCCATTTAAATGACAAGCAGCGTCGGCGCTTTGGGGCGTTAATTTTATTATTTGATGAAGCAGAGGAAGAGCTGGAGGGGGAGTTACGTTTTAACGCCCGGCAGGCATAAAAAAGCCCCCGGCAGGCGGGGGCAAGTCGTCGAAATAAGACGACGAGGGTTTATTTGTACAGCTCAGCGGTGGCGTGCCAGCTATCGCCGGTACGTGCTTCAATAATACGGTAGCTGCTGGCGCCTTCTTTCTCGGCTTTAGCGGCCAGTTCCTGACGCATGTCCATTGGCGCACTACCTACCTGGGAAACCGAGATGGTGCCCATGGACTGCAGGTTCTGGGCTTGCTCAGCGTTCACTTGCTGAACGGCCGCGCTAGCGCCGAAAGAGAGAAGGGAAGCCAGGCCAAGGGATGCGATGATCATTGCGCGTTTCATAATCTTTACTCCAGTCTTTGTTTTGCCGCGGCGGGGCGATGAATGAGGCCGGGCCGCGGTAGAGAATTTTTGTCGGGTTAATCGTTGACGATCTAAAACTTATTTATACAGCTCAGCAGTGGCATGCCAGTGGTCGCCAGTGCGGGCTTCGATAATGCGGTAAGAAGAAGCCCCTTCTTCCTGCGCTTTTTTGTTCAGCATTTCATGCATATCCATCGGGGAAGAGGCTACCGCGCCGACGGAAACTGTACCGATGGCCTCGCGGCCCTGGGCTTGCTCGCTGTTGATAACATCAGCGGCGAAAGCGCCAAACGACATGACGGACAGGATGCTGAGAGCTGCTACAGTGGTTTTGATTTTCATGATGTTCACCTCGTCGAATCTTTTTGTTGAGGGTCTTTGTTTCGTGACCCTCATCACAAAAACAAGTATACACTAATCACCAAAAATATTAATACCATGCTAATTGTTTTGTGCGTTAATAGTTACAATAAATTGCGCTTTTTATAACCGATAAGAATTAAAAATGACGAGTCACAGACGGAGATAAGTTTTATTTCTAATAAAATCATAAAGGTATACGATTTTGATCTTTCGTGCGTTTTAGGCGTTTCCCTTACGTAAAAGAACGTATAGACAGGCTAAATCACACGAAATGTTAAATTTTTGTTGAGTTGAAAGGGGGGAGGGAGAGAAGAGGGGGAATCACCCTCTGACGGTTGCCAGAGGGGAATGCTCAGAGTTCCTGTTCGAACAGCACCAGGATAGCGTCGTGCAAATCTTTCACTGTGAAACCGCGCGCTGGCGTGGTGAAGATGGTGTCATCCCCGGCGATGCTGCCAAGAATACCTTCCGCCTTGCCCAGTGAGTCGAGAAGACGGGCGATCAGCTGCGCTGCCCCGGGGCTGGTGTGAATCACCACGACGGCATCGTTATAATCGATATCCAGCACCAGATTTTTCAGCGGGCTAGAAGTGGTCGGCACGCCAAGCTCGGCAGGCAGGCAATAGACCATTTCCATTTTGGCGTTACGGGTACGAACCGCGCCAAATTTGGTGAGCATGCGGGAAACCTTCGATTGGTTGATATTCTCGAAGCCTTCTTCCTGCAGCGCCTGGACGATCTCTCCTTGCGAGCTGAATTTCTCTTCTTTAAGCAGCGCTTTAAACGCTTTAACCAGTTCTTCTTGTTTTGCCGAACTTCGCATAAGTCACCCAGATTATGGTGGTAAAATCAACATCATTATGCATAACCGTGAATTTTTATGCAAATAATCCGCGAGGGGATAGGTCAATAATGTTATGAAGGGGGCATATTTTAGCAAAAAAACCGTATAAGGAACATGTTCTCATCACAACGCTTAAAGGCATGTAAAAGTAAATGAAATGTTATTGAGTTGGTGTTGTTTTGCGCAACTGGCTGGGTGTATTGTAACCAATAGTCGATCCGGTACTTCGCTTTGCTGGATGGTCAGTCAGGAAGCATAAAGTGCGCCGCTGTTCTATTGCTACGCACAATAATGCATTCTTCAGCCATAATCATTGTAATTGTTCATCTTGTGAATTAAGGTCCAGGCGACGGAATAACGAAAGACTAAATTAACCATAATAAGGAGTTTAGGATGAAAGTTGCAGTCCTTGGCGCTGCCGGTGGTATCGGCCAGGCGCTTGCCCTACTACTTAAGACCCAACTGCCTTCAGGTTCAGAGCTCTCGTTGTACGACATCGCTCCGGTTACGCCGGGCGTGGCGGTAGATCTAAGTCATATCCCCACAGATGTAAAAATTAAAGGATTTTCCGGTGAAGATGCTACCCCGGCGCTGGAAGGCGCTGATGTGGTGCTGATCTCCGCGGGCGTAGCGCGTAAGCCCGGCATGGATCGTTCCGACCTGTTTAATGTGAATGCGGGTATCGTTAAGAACCTCGTGCAGCAGATTGCCAAAACCTGCCCGCAGGCCTGCATCGGCATTATTACCAACCCGGTGAACACCACCGTGGCCATCGCCGCCGAAGTGCTGAAAAAAGCCGGCGTGTACGATAAAAACAAACTGTTCGGCGTGACTACGCTGGACATCATCCGCTCCAATACCTTTGTGGCGGAGCTGAAAGGTCAATCGGCAACCGAGGTGGAAGTCCCGGTTATTGGCGGTCACTCCGGGGTCACCATTCTGCCTTTACTGTCGCAGATCCCGGGCGTCAGCTTTAGCGATCAGGAAGTGGCCGATCTGACTAAACGCATTCAAAACGCCGGTACCGAGGTCGTGGAAGCGAAAGCGGGCGGCGGGTCGGCGACCTTGTCGATGGGTCAGGCGGCTGCGCGCTTTGGCCTTTCTCTGGTTCGCGCCATGCAGGGAGAAAAAGGCGTAGTGGAGTGCGCCTACGTGGAAGGCGACGGCCAGTATGCGCGTTTCTTCTCTCAGCCGCTCCTGCTGGGGAAAAACGGCGTAGAAGAGCGTCAGTCTATCGGCAAACTCAGCGCCTTTGAGCAGCAGGCGCTGGAAGGCATGCTGGACACCCTGAAGAAAGATATCGCGCTCGGCGAAGACTTCGTCAACAAGTAACCTCGCACGCTCAAAAAAGCCGGAACCGTTGTTCCGGCTTTTTATTGTCTTGCATTCATGATGACCGGGTTTCTGGTCAGATTCCCGGCCGGTCCGGTATTTAGCGATTAACGTGGCTCCCCAAACGGGGAGCCGCTTAGTTGGTGGCCGGGTATTCCTGGACGGCGATATGGAGCGTGATTTTCTTATCATCACGCATGATGACCACCGGTATTTCCGAACCCGGGCGGATCTCGGCCACCTGATCCATTGTCTCCAGCGCGGAGACTGCGGGTTTGTCATTCACGGAGATGATCACGTCGTTGGCGCGGATCCCCGCCTGCGCGGCCGGTCCGTCCGGCGCGACATCGTTAACGACGATCCCCTGGATCTGATCGATCCCGCCGCCCTGCGCGTGCAGCGGGGCGATCTCCCGGCCGCTAATGCCGATATAGCCGCGGATCACACGGCCATCCCGGATCAGCTTATCCATAATTTTGGTCGCTAACTGGAACGGGATCGCAAAGCCAATGCCTTCAGGCGTTTCGCCGTCGTTGCTCTTATCAAAGGAGAGGGTGTTAATCCCCATCAGCTCGCCGAGGGAGTTCACCAGCGCTCCGCCGGAGTTACCGTGGTTGATCGAGGCGTCAGTCTGCAGGAAATTCTGGCGGCCGGTGGGGTTGAGGCCAATGCGCCCTGTGGCGCTGATGATCCCCTGGGTGATGGTCTGTCCCAGGTTATAGGGGTTGCCAATCGCCAGCACCACATCGCCGATGTGCGGCGTGCGTTTCGGGTTGATCGGGATCACCGGCAGCCCGCCGGTAGCGTTGATCTTCAGCACCGCGAGGTCGGTCAGGGAATCGGAGCCTACCAGCAGCGCTTCGAAGACCCGGCCGTCCTGCAGAGCGACGATAATCTGGTCGGCATCGTTAATCACATGCTTGTTGGTCAGGATATAGCCGCGCTGGTCCATGATCACCCCGGAGCCAAGCGTCAGCTGATTATGGCTGGTGCTGTTCAGGGCGCGGTTATAGACGTTCACTACGGCGGGCGCGGCGCGGCGTACGGCGGCGTTATAGCTCGCCGGGGAGTCGTCTGCCGTATCGTTCTGGGTGGTCGGCGCTAGCTGCCACTGGCGCAGCGAGGGCATCAGGGCCAACAGCAGGCCCCCGACAAGCAAACCGATGAGTACTGAACGTAATAACTTTCCAGGCATGATGCAGATATCGTTAATGAATGGTCAGGCGCAGCATAGCATGAGTTGTCCGGACATCGCACATGGCGGCGATGTCCGGGGAGACAATCAGCGCAGCAGCAGATAGATGCTTTCGTTGCCGCGGATCACGTTCAGGGCGATGACCGGCGGTTTGCCTTCGAGCACTTTGCGTAATTCGGCAATCGAATGAATACGCTCGCGGTTAAGGCCAATGATAATGTCATCCTTATGCAGGCCGACCTGGGCGGCGGCGCTGCCTTTATCGACATTATCGATCACCACCCCTTTGGTGCCATCTTTCATCTGACCGTCGCTGAACGAGGCACCCTGCAGAGCCGGGATAATCAGCTCAGCGCTGGCGGTGGAGGAGGTGCTCTTATCCAGCGTCACTTCGACATCGACCGGTTTTCCATCGCGCAGCAGACCCAGTTTGACTTTGGTCCCCGGCTCGGTGGTGGCGATCCGCGAGCGCAGTTCGGCAAAACTATTCAGCGGTTTGCCGTTCAGGCTAACGATGACGTCGCCGGATTTGATCCCCGCTTTGGCGGACCCGGAGTTTGGCAGCACTTCACTGACGAAGGCGCCGCGCTGAACGTTGAGGTTCATCGCCTTGGCGATATCGGCGCTCATTTCCATGCCTTTAATGCCCAGCAGGCCGCGCTTGATTTCGCCAAACTGAATGAGCTGGTCGGCGAGGGTTTTCGCCATGTTGCTCGGGATGGCGAAGCCGATGCCGATGCTGCCGCCGCCCGGCGCCAGGATCGCGGTGTTGATCCCGATAAGCTCGCCGTTGAGGTTCAACAGCGCGCCGCCGGAGTTGCCGCGGTTGATGGAGGCATCGGTCTGGATGAAATTCTCCAGCCCTTCAAGGTTCAGGCCGCTGCGGCCAAGGGCAGAGATAATGCCGGAGGTGGCGGTCTGACCAAGGCCGAACGGGTTGCCGACGGCGACGGCGAAGTCGCCGACGCGGAGTTTATCGGAGTCAGCAATGGCGATTTGCGTCAGGTTCGACGGCTTAATCAGCTGCAGCAGAGCAATGTCGCTCTGTTCATCGCTGCCGACCAGTTTGGCATCAAATTCACGACCATCGTTCAGCTGGACGCTGATCTTCTGCGCCTGATTGATGACGTGGTTATTGGTCAGCACGTAGCCTTTCGCTGCGTCGATAATGACGCCGGAGCCAAGCCCTTCGAACGGCTGCGCCTGCTCTTGCGGGGCGTTATCGCCAAAATATTTCTTCAGCTCTTCCGGCATATTGAGCGTCGGCGAGGCAGTGCCTTCCACCTGGACGCTGACTACCGCCGGCAGGACCTTTTCCAGCATCGGCGCCAGGCTTGGTAACGCGCCCTGGCCGGGCACCTGAGTCGGTAAGGATGCTGCTGCCGGAGGCAGAACCGACAACGATAACCCAATGCTTAACGCTAACGCACTCAACAGCAAAGTCTGTTTCTTCATTAGATGCTGGCTCTCGTAACCTGAGGTGTATGGAAAAATGTCCTGAATAACCTGATGTTATTGAATTTTTGCGCAGGTAACAATGTGGGGACTGGTTTAAATTGTAGCCGGGAAGTGGGGGAAGGAGCGGGCGCGATGGGCGCGCCCGGAGAATATTTTATCAGAGGCGATTGTTTAATCGCGTTTTGCGCCACCGCGCAGTAATCCGGATGCGCCTTCGGAGTAGTCGCGCGGCATCTGGACCGGCGCCTGATCGTTGCTGGCTTCAGACTCTTCCAGGCGGTTCCGGAACGGGTTGGCGTCTGCCATGGAATCCGGCAGCAGGTTGTTAGAGCTTTTCGCCATATGCTGATACAGCTGACGGTAGTCGTGCGCCATGTTATCCAGCAGCTCGGCGCTACGCGCAAAATGGCTGACCAGCTCTTCACGGTACTCTTCAAGCTCGGCTTTATTCTTTTCCAGTTCGAACTGCAGCGCCTGCTGCTGGCGCAGTTTGCGGTTGCCGAAACGCATGGCGACGGCACCAATGATGATACCGACGACTAACCCAATTAGCGCGTATTCCCAGGTCATGAACATCTCCCGTTGTATTGTGGTTCCGTAGGGTGGCTCTTAGGCTCTCCGCCTGCGCCCGATAGTGCCACTATAACCGCTAATTCCACAGAAGTGGAATCCTGGCGTATCATCGCGTAGTGTAGAACGGCCTTTTTTTCGTCAATCGTGAGCTTCGACATCACGGTTTTCAAGGAATAACAATTAGATCATGCAAAGCCTGTCTCCAACATCGCGTTACCTTTCAGCCCTGAAAGAGGGCAGCCATCAACCCGACGACGTCCAGCAAGAAGCGGTGAGCCGCCTCGATACCATTTACCAGGAACTGCAGACTCAGCCCGCGCCCGTCGCGTCAGGCGGCGGTTTGCGCGCGAAATTCGGCAAACTGCTGGGTAAGCGCGAACCAGCAGCCGAGGCGGCGCCCGTCCGCGGCCTGTATATGTGGGGCGGCGTGGGGCGGGGGAAAACCTGGCTGATGGACCTGTTTTACCAGAGCTTGCCGGGCGAGCGTAAGCAGCGCCTGCATTTCCATCGCTTTATGCTGCGGGTGCACGAAGAGCTGACCACCCTGCAGGGCCATAGCGACCCGCTGGACATTGTCGCCGACCGCTTTAAAGCGGAAACCGACGTGCTCTGTTTCGACGAGTTTTTTGTCTCCGATATTACCGACGCCATGCTGTTGGGCGGGCTAATGAAGGCCCTGTTCGCCCGCGGCATCACGCTGGTGGCGACCTCCAATATTCCGCCGGATGAGCTCTATCGCAATGGCCTGCAGCGCGCCCGTTTTCTGCCCGCTATCGACGCCATCAAGCAGCATTGCGATATTATGAACGTCGATGCCGGCATCGATTATCGCTTGCGTACCCTGACCCAGGCGCACCTGTGGCTGTCGCCGCTGAATAACGACACCCGCGAACAGATGGATAAACTGTGGCTGGCGCTGGCCGGCGCGCCGCGCGCTGCCGGGCCGACGCTGGAGATCAACCATCGCGAGCTGCCGACCCTCGGCGTGGAAAACCAGACGCTGGCGGCGTCGTTCGCCACGCTGTGCGTGGATGCCCGTAGCCAGCATGACTATATCGCGCTCTCCCGCCTGTTCCACACCGTGATGCTGTTCGACGTGCCGGTGATGACCGCGCAGCTGGAGAGCGAAGCCCGGCGCTTTATCGCCCTGGTGGATGAGTTCTATGAGCGCCACGTGAAGCTGGTGGTCAGCGCGGCGGTGCCGCTGTACGACATTTATCAGGGAGAGCGGCTGAAGTTTGAGTTTCAGCGCTGTCTGTCGCGTCTGCAGGAGATGCAGAGCGAAGAGTACCTCAAGCGCCCGCATATGCCCTGACAGGATACTTTTTCCCGGCGAATTCAGGGCCGCAGGGCCGCCCCGGGAGCTGCCTGAAAAATCTCATAAAGGGGTCGATCTTTGACCCCGACTTCTCTATAATCTTGCGACCCCACGTTACGAGAAGGTTTTTTTCCCGAAACTTTCTATGTGCCGGCATAGGCTATTCGAAGGGGTAGGTTTGCTGGACAATGTCGTGTGAACCTCAACTGACTAAACGTTTGGGTGTTCACCAACGTGTAACTTATTATTTGGGTAAGCTTTTAATGAAAACTTTTACAGCTAAACCAGAAACCGTAAAACGCGACTGGTATGTTGTTGACGCGACCGGTAAAACTCTGGGCCGTCTGGCTACTGAACTGGCTCGTCGCCTGCGCGGTAAGCACAAAGCGGAATACACTCCGCACGTTGATACCGGTGATTACATCATCGTTCTGAACGCAGAAAAAGTTGCTGTTACCGGCAACAAGCGCGAAGACAAAATGTACTACCACCACACCGGCCACATCGGTGGTATCAAAGAAGCGACCTTTGAAGAGATGATTGCCCGCCGTCCTGAGCGTGTGATTGAAATCGCGGTTAAAGGCATGCTGCCAAAAGGCCCGCTGGGTCGTGCTATGTACCGTAAACTGAAAGTTTACGCGGGTAACGAGCACAACCACGCGGCACAGCAACCGCAAGTTCTTGACATCTAATCGGGATTATAGGCAATGGCTGAAAATCAATACTACGGCACTGGTCGCCGCAAAAGTTCCGCAGCTCGCGTTTTCATCAAACCGGGCAACGGCAAAATCGTTATCAACCAGCGTTCTCTGGAACAGTACTTCGGTCGTGAAACTGCCCGCATGGTAGTTCGTCAGCCGCTGGAACTGGTCGACATGGTTGAGAAACTGGATCTGTACATCACTGTTAAAGGTGGTGGTATCTCTGGTCAGGCTGGTGCGATCCGTCACGGTATCACCCGCGCTCTGATGGAGTACGACGAGTCCCTGCGTTCTGAACTGCGTAAAGCTGGCTTCGTCACTCGTGACGCTCGTCAGGTTGAACGTAAGAAAGTCGGTCTGCGTAAAGCACGTCGTCGTCCGCAGTTCTCCAAACGTTAATTGTTTTCTGCTCACGCAGAACAATTTGCGAAAAAACCCGCTCCGGCGGGTTTTTTTATGGATAAAACGGCTGTTATCCACAAGCTTACCGCCGGTTCTTGTCACTTTTTCAGCATTTCCAGAATCCCCTCACCACAACGTCTTCAAAATCTGGTAAACTATCATCCAATTTTCTGCCCAAATGCTGGTGATTGTTCATTTTTTGTTTTATTCGTGAACGAAGGTGACATCGCGCTACTGGGGTTTTTACATCTGGCCGGCCATGAGTGGCTGGCAGCAGTACAAAATTCTGAATATACCTGGAGGTTTTCATGGCTGTCGCTGCCAACAAACGTTCGGTAATGACGCTGTTTTCTGGTCCTACTGACATCTATAGCCATCAGGTCCGCATTGTGCTGGCCGAGAAGGGTGTCAGTTTTGAGATAGAGCACGTGGAGAAGGACAACCCGCCTCAGGATCTGATTGACCTCAACCCGAATCAAAGCGTACCGACGCTGGTGGATCGTGAGCTCACTCTGTGGGAATCCCGCATCATTATGGAATACCTGGATGAGCGTTTCCCGCACCCGCCGTTAATGCCGGTTTATCCGGTGGCGCGTGGCGAAAGCCGTCTGTATATGCAACGTATCGAGAAGGACTGGTATTCGCTGATGAACACCATCCAGAGCGGTACCGCAGCGCAAGCTGATGCTGCGCGTAAGCAACTGCGTGAAGAACTGCTGGCCATCGCGCCGGTGTTCACCCAGAAACCTTACTTCCTGAGCGATGAGTTCAGCCTGGTGGATTGCTACCTGGCGCCGCTGCTGTGGCGTCTGCCGGTTCTCGGTGTGGAGCTGGTTGGCGCAGGCGCGAAAGAGCTCAAAGGCTATATGACTCGCGTATTTGAGCGTGATTCCTTCCTCGCCTCTTTAACTGAAGCCGAGCGTGAAATGCGCCTCGGTCGGGGCTAAATAATGGATGTATCACAGCTGACGCCGCGTCGCCCGTATCTGCTGCGGGCGTTTTATGACTGGCTGCTGGATAACCAGCTGACGCCGCATCTTGTGGTGGATGTCACGCTGCCTGGCGTGCTCGTGCCGATGGAGTATGCGCGCGACGGGCAAATCGTTCTCAATATTGCCCCGCGTGCGGTAGGTAATCTTGAGCTGGCGAACGACGAAGTGCGCTTCAACGCGCGCTTTGGCGGCGTGCCGCGCAACGTATCTGTCCCGCTGGCTGCGGTACTCGCCATCTATGCCCGTGAGAACGGCGCCGGCACGATGTTTGAACCGGAAGCGGCCTATGACGAAGACGTCAGCAGCCTCAACGATGATGACGTCGCGCCTGAGAATGAAAGCGAAACGGTGATGTCGGTGATTGATGGCGATAAGCCCGATAATCACGACGACGATCCTGACGACACGCCGCCGCCGCGCGGCGGTCGCCCGGCGCTGCGCGTGGTGAAGTAAATCCCTTCTCTGACAGGCCCTGCGGGGCCTGTTTTTTTGTCTGTCCGCTTTGTTAACTCTGCCACAAACGAGGCGCCCCATGGCTGGTACTGTCATCGCCACAGGTAGCTTTCAGGGAGCCGACATGTCTTTACTCGCAAAACTGGACCAGCATATCCGTCACCATGGCGGATTAATTGTCTCCTGCCAGCCGGTGCCGGGCAGCCCGCTGGATAACCCCGCCATCGTCGCGGCGATGGGGCTGGCGGCGGAGCAGGCGGGGGCGGTGGCGCTGCGCATCGAAGGTCTGGCCAACCTGCAGGCCGTTCGTCCGTTAGTGACGGTGCCTGTTATCGCGCTGATTAAGCGCGATCTGCATGATAGCCCGGTGCGTATTACGCCGTGGCTTGAGGATGTGAATGCCCTGGCGCAGGCAGGGGCCGATATCATTGCGGTTGACGGCACGCGGCGTCAGCGTCCGGCCTCTGTCGCATCGTTGTTGGCGGCAATTCACCGCCAGGGGAAAAATGCGATGGCAGATTGTTCCTCTCTCGACGATGCCCTTGAATGCTGGCAATTGGGCTTCGATATGGTTGGCACCACCCTCTCAGGCTATACCGCAGAGGAGACACCGGTCGAGCCGGATCTGGCGCTGGTGAAAAGCCTGAGCGCCGCGGGCTGCAGAGTGGTCGCTGAGGGACGCTACAATACGCCTGCGCAGGCGGCTGAGGCAATGCGCTGCGGCGCGTGGGCGGTGACCGTCGGCTCGGCGATCACCCGCTTAGAACATATCTGCGGCTGGTATAATACGGCGCTGAAAGCGGCGGTCTGCCCGGCGAATGGGCAATAAAAAAGCCCGATGGCGTTAACCATCGGGCTTTTATGCGCTGAGACTCCGGGCCTAATTAGACTTCAAGGTAGTTGAGGATCCCGTCAGCCGCTTTACGTCCTTCCGCAATCGCGGTGACCACCAGGTCGGAACCGCGAACGATATCGCCGCCGGCGAAGATTTTCGGGTTGCTGGTCTGGAAGGCGTTCTCGCTGCCTTCCGGCGCAATGATGCGGCCCTGGGAGTCCAGCTCGACGCTGTGCTTCGCCAGCCACTCCATGCTGTGGGGACGGAAGCCAAACGCCATGACGACGGCGTCTGCCGGCACCACGTGCTCAGAGCCGGCGACGATCTCCGCGCGACGGCGGCCTTTCGCATCCGGCTGGCCCATCTCGGTGCGCGCCATCTTCACGCCGCACACTTTGCCGTTGGCATTCACTTCCACGCCCAGCGGCTGGACGTTGAACTGGAACTCAACGCCTTCCTCACGCGCGTTTTTCACTTCGCGTTTTGAACCCGGCATGTTCTCTTCGTCACGACGATAGGCGCAGATCACGTGCGCCGCATTCTGGCGGACGGAGGTACGTACGCAGTCCATCGCGGTATCGCCACCGCCGAGCACGACCACGCGTTTGCCTTCCATGCTGACGTAGGGCTCATCGGCGGTTTCGCCAAAGCCCATGATCTGCTTGGTGTTGGCGATCAGGAACGGCAGCGCGTCGTAGACGCCCGGGGCGTCTTCATTGTCCAGCCCACCGCGCATCGACTGATAGGTGCCGACGCCGAGGAACACGGCATCGTACTCTTTCAGCAGGTCGTCGAGCTGTACGTCGCGGCCCACTTCGGTATTGAGTTTGAACTCAATGCCCATGCCGGTGAAGATCTCCCGGCGGCGGGTCATCACCTCTTTTTCCAGCTTGAACGCCGGGATACCGAAGGTCAGCAGGCCGCCGATTTCCGGATGGCGGTCAAACACCACCGCCTTGACGCCGTTGCGGGTCAACACGTCGGCACAGGCGAGGCCCGCCGGGCCAGCGCCGATGATCGCGACGGTTTTACCGGTCGGTTTCACACCGGAGAGATCCGGACGCCAGCCCATCTCGAATGCCTTATCATTGATATAGCGTTCGATGTTGCCGATGGTCACCGCGCCGAACTCATCGTTCAGCGTACAGGAGCCTTCACACAGGCGGTCCTGCGGGCAGACGCGCCCGCAGACTTCCGGCAGGGTGTTGGTCTGGTGCGACAGCTCAGCCGCCTCAAAAATACGCCCCTCGTTGGCCAGCTTCAGCCAGTTCGGGATGTAGTTATGCACCGGGCACTTCCACTCGCAGTACGGGTTGCCGCAGGAGAGGCAGCGATCCGCCTGCGCCTTGGCCTGGCCTTCTGAAAACGGCTCGTAAATTTCCACAAATTCAATTTTACGGATCTTCAGCGGTTTCTTCGGCGGATCAACGCGCTGCAGGTCGATAAATTGATAAACGTTCTGACTCATCTTAACCCCTTACTGCGCCTGCACCCGCAGCTCAGCTGCGGAACGACTACGGTGACCCAACAGTGCTTTAACATCGCTGGACTTCGGTTTAACCAGCGCAAACTTCGCGGAGAAGGCCGGCCAGTTGGCGAGGATCTCTTCGCCGCGTTGCGAACCGGTAAGCTGCACGTGCTCGGTGATTAAACCGCGCAGGTGCTCTTCATGGATGGCCAGAGAGTCAACGTCCAGCACTTCCACCAGCTCCGGGTTCACGCGTTTACGGAAGTCGCCATCTTCATCCAGGACATAGGCAAAGCCGCCGGTCATCCCTGCGCCAAAGTTGACGCCGGTTTTACCGAGCACGCAGACGATACCGCCGGTCATGTATTCACAGCCGTTGTCGCCGATGCCTTCCACCACGGTGATGGCGCCGGAGTTACGCACCGCGAAACGCTCACCTGCGCGGCCTGCGGCGTACAGACGACCACCGGTCGCGCCGTACAGGCAGGTGTTGCCGATAATGCTGGCTTCGTGGCTGCGGAAAGCGGAGCCCACCGGCGGACGAATGGCCAGCAGACCGCCCGCCATGCCTTTGCCGACATAGTCGTTGGCGTCGCCCGTCAGATGCAGTTCCACGCCGCCGGCGTTCCACACGCCGAAGCTCTGGCCCGCGGTGCCGCTAAAGTGAGCGACGATCGGGTCGCCCGCCAGTCCCTGGTCGCCATGGGTCTGGGCGATATACCCGGACAGCGAGGCTCCCACGGAGCGGTCGGTATTGCGGATATCGAACCAGAACGTTTTGCTCTGCTTTTCATCCACGTACGGTTTCGCCTGCTGCAGCAGCTGGGCGTTGAGCACGCCGTTATCGAACGGCGGGTTATTTTCGGTGCAGTACAGCGCTTTGCCAGGATGCGGCTCTGCGGTCTCCAGCAGTTTACCCAGATCCAGTTTCTGCTGCTTGGCGGTGAACCCATCCAGCTCTTTGAGCAGATCGGTGCGGCCAATCAGATCCACCAGGCGCTTGACGCCCAGCTGGGCCATCAGCTCGCGGGTTTCACGGGCGATAAATTCAAAGTAGTTGGTCACTTTGAACGGCAGACCGTGATAGTGGTTCTTACGCAGTTTGTCATCCTGGGTCGCCACGCCGGTCGCGCAGTTGTTCAGGTGGCAAATACGCAGGTATTTACAGCCCAGCGCCACCATCGGGCCGGTACCGAAACCGAAGCTTTCCGCGCCGAGGATCGCCGCTTTGATGATATCGAGGCCGGTTTTCAGGCCGCCATCCACCTGCAGACGGATCTTATGACGCAGGCCGTTAGCGACCAGCGCCTGCTGGGTTTCCACCAGACCAAGCTCCCACGGACAGCCGGCATATTTCACGGAAGAGAGCGGGCTCGCCCCGGTGCCGCCGTCGTAGCCGGCGATGGTGATCAGGTCGGCATAAGCTTTGGCTACGCCGGTGGCGATGGTGCCCACGCCCGGTTCAGAAACCAGTTTGACCGAAATCATCGCTTTCGGGTTGACCTGCTTGAGGTCGAAAATCAGCTGCGCCAAATCCTCGATAGAGTAGATATCGTGGTGCGGCGGCGGGGAGATCAGCGTCACGCCCGGTACCGAATAGCGCAGTTTGGCGATGTACGGAGTGACTTTATCACCCGGCAGCTGGCCGCCTTCACCCGGCTTCGCGCCCTGGGCGACTTTGATCTGGATAACGTCGGCATTGACCAGATAGGCTGGGGTGACGCCGAAGCGGCCGGACGCCACCTGCTTGATGCGCGACACTTTATTGGTGCCGTATCGCGCCGGGTCTTCACCGCCTTCACCGGAGTTAGAGAAGCCGCCGATGCTGTTCATCGCTTCCGCCAGCGATTCGTGCGCTTCCGGACTCAGGGCGCCGATCGACATCGCTGCGGTATCGAAGCGTTTGAACAGCTCCTTCGCCGGCTCCACGTCGTCGATGCTGATGGCGTCTTCGCCCGGATTGAGCGCCAGCAGATCGCGCAGCGTGGCCGCCGGACGTTCGTTAACCAGCTTCGCGTATTGTTGATAATCGCTGTACTCGCCGCTCTGCACAGCCTGCTGCAGGGTACGCACCACGTCCGGGTTGTAGGCGTGATATTCGCCGCCGTGAACGTACTTCAGCAGACCGCCCTGAGCCAGCGGCTTGCGCGCCAGCCAGGCGCGTTTCGACAGATTCAGCAGGTCCTGCTGGAAATCGTCGAAGCCGGCGCCGCCGATGCGGCTGACCACGCCCTGGAAGCAGAGCTCGGAGACATCGCGATGCAGACCGACCGCTTCGAACAGCTTCGAGCAGCGGTAGGAGGCGATGGTCGAGATCCCCATCTTGGACATGATCTTATACAGACCTTTATTGATACCGTTGCGATAGTTCAGCATCACCGCACGGTACGGTTTATCGATAGCTTTGCTGTCGACCAGCTTCGCCAGCGTTTCATAGGCGAGGTACGGATAGATAGCTGTCGCGCCGAAGCCCAGCAGCACGGCGAAGTGATGCGGATCGCGGGCGCTGGCGGTTTCAACGATGATGTTGGCATCGCAGCGCAGACTTTTATCGACCAGACGGGTCTGGATCGCGCCAACGGCCATCGGCGCCGGCACCGGCAGGCGGTCTTTGGCGATGTTGCGGTCAGAAAGAACCAGCAGCACGGTACCATCGCGTACCATTTGCTCCGCTTTGTCGCACAGGGCCTTCACCGTCTCGCTGAGGGAAGCCTCTGCCGGGTTGAAGGTGATGTCGAGGACGTCGGCACGATAGTGCTCTTCTTCCATCGTCGTCAGCTGTTTGAAATCGGAGTACAGCAGGATCGGCGATTTGAAGCTCAGACGATGCGCCTGGCCTTCCGCTTCGCAGAAGACGTTCATTTCGCGACCGATGCTGGTGGCCAGCGACATGACGTGCGCTTCACGCAGCGGATCGATAGGCGGGTTCGTCACCTGGGCGAACTGCTGACGGAAATAATCGTAGATAATGCGCGGCTGGCTGGAAAGGACGGCGAAAGGCGTGTCATCGCCCATTGAGCCGACCGCTTCCTGGCCATTTTCGCCGAGCACGCGCAGCACCGAGTCCAGCTCTTCCGCGCTGTAGTTAAACTGTTTCTGGTAGCTGGCCAGCAGATCGTCGTCCAGCTGGCGGCTGCCAACCTCTTCGTCCGGCAGATCTTCAAATGGCACCAGGCGACGAACGTTTTTCTCCATCCACTCTTTATACGGATGGCGGCTCTTCAGATCGTCATCGGTTTCCGCTGAGTGCAGAATGCGTCCGGCACGGGTATCGATAACCATCAGCTCACCCGGACCCACGCGGCCTTTCTCAACCACTTCGTCCGGCTGGTAGTCCCAGATGCCGACTTCAGAGGCGCAGGTGATGAGCTTATCTTTGGTAATGACGTAGCGCGCCGGGCGCAGGCCATTACGGTCGAGGTTACAGGCCGCGTAGCGACCATCGGACATAACGATGCCCGCCGGGCCGTCCCATGGCTCCATATGCATGGAGTTAAAGTCGAAGAACGAACGCAGCTCCGGATCCATATCCGGGTTGTTCTGCCAGGCTGGCGGCACCAGCAGACGCATGGCGCGCACGATGTCCATCCCGCCGGCCAGCAGCAGCTCCAGCATGTTGTCCATTGAACTGGAGTCGGAGCCGGTTTCGTTAACGAACGGCGCGGCGTCGTGCAGGTCCGGGATCAGCGGGGTCTGGAATTTATAGGTACGGGCGCGAGCCCACTGGCGGTTGCCGGTGATGGTGTTGATTTCACCGTTGTGCGCCAGGTAGCGGAACGGCTGCGCCAGCGGCCAGCGTGGTACGGTGTTGGTGGAGAAGCGCTGGTGGAACAGGCAGATAGCCGACTCCAGGCGCAGGTCCGCGAGGTCCAGGTAGAAGCGCGGCAAATCCGCCGGCATACACAAACCTTTATAGATGTTGACCAGGTTGGACAAGCTACAAACGTAGAAATCTTTGTCTTCCTGCAGGCGTTTTTCAATGCGACGACGCGCAATAAACAGACGACGCTCCATATCGCGCGGGCGCCAGCCAGCCGGGGCGTTAACAAAGATTTGCTCAATACGGGGCAGCGAGGAGAGGGCGATTTCACCGAGCACGCCTTCGTTGGTCGGCACATCGCGCCAGCCAACAATCGACAGGGTCTCAAGCTGAAGTTCTTCTTCAACGATGCGGCGTGCCGCTTTCGCCAGTTCAGGATCTTTATTCAGGAACAGCATCCCAACGGCGTAGTTTTTGGCTAAACGCCAGCCGCGCTCTTCGGCAACGATGCGGAAGAAACGATCGGGTTTTTGCAGCAGCAGACCGCAACCGTCGCCGGTTTTACCATCGGCAAGGATTGCGCCACGGTGCTGCATGCGGGCCAGTGCGTGTATCGCGGTTCGCACTACCTTGTGGCTAGGTTCGCCTTCTATGTGGGCGATCAGGCCGAAACCACAGTTATCCCTCTCAAGGGATTTGTCGTACAACATATCAGTGAACCTCCCCAGGCTCTACGGACCCCCTCCGATACCGATTGCGCACAGGCACAGAAAGAGCATGGCGACGGGGTTTGCACCTCGCATTCGCCCTCTTTAAATCCTTTTTGCATCGGTACACAAGTTTGAGGACTTGCTGTTAAGAGGGAATCTCAATTACTGCATAAATATGATGAGCAGAGTGCTCATCCAGAAAGCTTCCAGCGGATTCCCAACTTATCGGGAATCCACACTTACGTCAAATGGCAATCTTATTAATACAAAAATGTGCTATACAGGTGTTAACTTTTTGTTTTTAAAATAGATAATGCCATTTTTTATGCTTTGGATACGTCTGCAGAGGGTAAGACTAGTGTGATCTGTCTCACTGTGCGCGCGGCTTTGCATTACCGATCTGCGCTGAAATATATTTCATTATTAGCATATTTGACTGCTATAAATTTATGTGGTGGATATTAATACTGTTTTTTACCATAAAGTAGATTAGGGCCGCGCGATGATGAAATATAAGGAAAACTCATTACCCTGTGGGTGAATGAAATTGCAGTAATCATGATTGTTTATGCAATGAAGCGGGGCGCCGCGCTGACGATTGATCCAGGTCATCGCCGTCGGTGACGAAAAGTGGCAGGCTTGGCCCCCTTTGTTGAGGCCGGTCTATCAGATTATGCAGTTACAGAAATTAGTCAATATGTTTGGTGGGGATCTTCTGCGCCGCTATGGCGAAAAGGTCCATAAGCTAACGCTGCACGGCGGTTTTAGCTGCCCGAACCGCGACGGTACGCTGGGCCGTGGCGGCTGCACTTTCTGTAACGTGGCCTCGTTTGCGGATGAAGCCCAGCAGCATCGATCCATCGCCGAACAGCTCGCCCATCAGGCGCAGCTCGTTAACCGGGCAAAGCGCTATCTGGCCTATTTTCAGGCCTATACCAGCACCTTTGCTGAAGTGCAGGTGCTCCGCTCGATGTATCGCCAGGCCGTCAGCGAGGCGAATATCGTTGGCCTCTGCGTCGGCACCCGCCCGGACTGCGTGCCGGAGGCGGTTCTCGACCTGCTCAGTGAATACCACCAGCAGGGGTATGAGGTATGGCTGGAGCTGGGGCTGCAGACCGCGCATGATAAGACCCTGCATCGCATTAACCGCGGGCATGATTTCGCCTGTTACCAGCGCACCGCGCGTCTGGCGCGTGAGCGCGGACTGAAGGTTTGCGCGCATCTCATTGTCGGCCTGCCCGGGGAGACCCAGGAGCACGGCCTCGAGACACTGGAGCGGGTCGTGACCACCGGCGTGGATGGCATCAAGCTGCACCCGCTGCATATCGTTAAAGGCAGCATTATGGCAAAAGCATGGCAGGCCGGTCGTCTCGATGGCATCGAACTGGAGGCGTATACCGTCATCGCCGGGGAGATGATCCGCCACACCCCGCCGGAGGTGATCTACCATCGCATATCGGCCAGCGCCCGTCGGCCCACGCTGCTCGCGCCGCTGTGGTGCGAAAATCGCTGGACCGGAATGGTTGAACTGGATCGCTATCTGAATGAGCAGGGCGCTCAGGGTTCGGCGCTGGGCCGCAGCTGGGTCGCGCCCCAGGCGGTGAAATAGTCTCAGAGGATGCCCGGCGTGATGACTGCGCCGGGCATGGTATTGCTGTCGACTATGCCTGACTGGCTTTCATTGTCACGCGTGGCGTTTTGATCACGAACAGTACCAGCAGGGCGCCGAGCGCGGCGATAGTGCCGGCGAGGACAAAGGCGCTGTCGAATTTACCGGTAGACTGCACGATATAGCCGGTGACAATCGGCCCCACGATGCCGGAGACGCTGCCGATAAGGTGGATAAAGCCGCTGGTGCCGCCGACGCGGGATTTATGCACCACGTCCTGGATAATCGCCCAGTAGATCGCGCCGGTGACATAGAGGAAAAAGATGGAGACCGACATCAGCAGAACGGCAGGAACGACGCTGCTGACGGTACCGGCAAGCCCCACACAGATGGCGGCCATCAGCAGACATACCACCAGCACAATTTTGCGCGACAGCAGCAGGCGTCCGGTGAGTTTAAAAATTTTATCAGAAATATAGCCTCCCAGCGCCAGGCCGACAAAGCCGACTATCCATGGGATCATGGTGGTGAGGCTCATCTGTTTAATATCCAGATGGTGCTGCTGAACCAGATAGGACGGGAACCAGCTGAGGAAGAAAAACAAAATATAGTTGTAGCAGAAGAACGCAAAGGCCGTTACCAGAATAATAGGCTGCTTGAGATAATAACCCAGTGAGTGAGCGGTTTGATTTTCTACGGTTTCCAGGGCGTCCTCCTCTTGCTTCATTTTATTAATGAGCATGAGCTCTTCCTGACTGACATGCTTATGTTTGTCAGGCGAGTTGGCGGCAATAAAAAACCACACGACCATCCACACAATACCGATGGCGAAAATAATCATAAACGCCGGGCGCCAGCCGAATGCGAGGGCCAGATAACCGACGATGGGGCCGGCAACCGCGCCGCCCAGCGGAGAGCCGGCGCTGAGCAGCCCTACGGCGGTAGCCGCTTGCTTCTTAGGAAACCAGCCGTTGATCATCTTGTTCGCCGACGCGCAAATCGGGCCTTCAGCCATCCCGAAGAGGACGCGCAGCATCAGCATGGAATAAAAGCCGGTGGCAAAGGCGGTTAAGCCGCAAAATAGCGACCACATCCCCACCGCCAGCCCCAGGACCAGCGTTGCGCCAAACTTATCCACGGCCAGACCGCCAATAAAATTAAATACCGCGTAGCCGAAGAAAAAACTGCCGAAAATAATACCAAACTGTTCGGCGTTTAGCGCCAGATCCTTTTCAATCATCGGTACCGTAATGGATAACGCCACCCGGTCCAGATAATTAATCATATATACTAAAAATAATAACAGGACGATAATCCAGCGGATATTTTTTCCCATGATGACACCGTGATGAGTATGTTATTGAGCTCTGGCGCGACGGATATCAATATTCACGTCGCCCGTTATTTAGCATTTACCCCAGCTGCAGCAATACCTTGCAGCAGGTTTTCCGATCGTTGGCAAAAATCTCCATAGCCTCTTTTACCTGCTCCAGCGGCATGCAGTGGGTGATTAACGCCTCAGGCTGGATAAGGCCTTTCTCCATCCAGTCGATGACCAGCGGAAAACGTCCGCTGTTCAGCCGGGAGGAGAAAATGGAGATCTCTTTACTGGTGATGCTTTGCTGGGTGAGGGTGGACGCCTCGCCGGAGAAGCCGAGTATGCCGATGCGTGCGGCGGGAGAGGCGAGGAGAATGGCCTCCTGAAGGATCGCCGGGTGGCAGGCGGCATCGATGACCAGCGTGGGGGCTATCTGCCGCTGCGCCAGCTGTTCCGCCAGCGGCTGGTGAGTGTTATCCAGCGTCAGATCGGCGCCATTGTCCCGCGCCATCTGCAGACGTTCGGCAATGCGGTCCACAACGATCACCTGCTTAACGCCATACACCCCCTTCAGCGCCTGGATCACCGTCAGACCCATCGGACCTGCGCCGTAGATCAGGGCGATATCCTGCGCCATGGGCTGCAGCTGGGCGGTAATGTTTGCCGCAATGGTAAAAGGCTCAACCATCGTCGCCTGACGATCGCTGATGGCTTCCGGAATGCGCCAGGCGTTTTTCGCCGGCACGCAGGCGTAGTCGCTGAATCCGCCGTCGCGGTGAACCCCGATGACCTGGAGCTGCGCACAGACATTCGGCCGCCCCACCGAACAGGGATAACACTGGCCGCAGCTGACGACAGGGTCGACTGCGACGCGCTCGCCGATGCGTGCCGGAGAGACCTGTTCGCCGACGGCATCGATGATGCCGAAGAATTCATGGCCGATCACGCGGGGATATTTCGCGAAGGGGTTGTGGCCCTGATAGATATGCACATCGGAACCGCAGATCCCGGCAAAGGCGATTTTCACCCGGACTTCGTGGGCGCCCGGAGCGGGAACCGGACGTGATTCGATGTTCAGTTGGCCTGGCTCTTTGACAACGACGCTTCTCATTTTTGTTCCTTCCCTTGTCTGTTTTCTGAACAAATATCGTGACTTTTATTACCATACAAGTATGCAATTGATCATAACTAGCTCTGGATCACATTTGGCGAAGGTCGTCAGAAAAAGCCCGGCAATGATTAATCTATTGAAATAAATTGAGAAAAATTATGAATGTAGCGAAAGCGACCTCACCGGCGAGCCGGTCAGCAGGAATGTGATCGCCATCACGACAGTTAAGGCTCAATCAATTATGATTACTGGTATGGTAGTAGGGTGAAATTAAACTATGTTGAGCAGGTGATGACGATGCAGATGACAATGCGCTGGTTTGGACCAGAGGAAGATAAGGTTTCATTAGAGCATATACGCCAGGTCCCCGGCGTGGAGGGGGTGGTCGGCGCGCTCTATGACGTCGCGGTGGGCGAGGTATGGCCGGAGGATAAAATTGAGCGTCTGGTCAGCCAGGCCCATGCCGCAGGCCTGAAAATGGAGGTAATAGAGAGCGTCAACATCCATGACGATATCAAAATCGGCCTCCCTTCTCGTGACCGCTATATTGCCAACTATCAGCAGACCATTCGCCACCTTGCCCGCTTCGGCGTCAAAGTCATCTGCTATAACTTCATGCCGGTGTTCGACTGGATGAAGACGGATATGAACTACGTCCTGCCGGATGGCTCGTTGACGATGGCTTTTGAGAAGAAAGATATCGATAAGCGGCTGGAAGACGTGGTGAAGGAGGTGCTTGAGAATTCAAACGGCTTCGCGTTGCCGGGCTGGGAGCCGGAACGGCTGGCGGAAGTGCAGACCCTGTTTGCCAAATATAGCGCGGTGGATGACCATAAGCTGCGGGAGAACCTGGTCTATTTTCTGCAGGCGGTGATCCCGGTTTGCGAAGAGGTGGGCGTGAAAATGGCGATCCACCCTGACGATCCGCCGTACTCGATATTTGGCCTGCCGCGGGTGGTCAAAAACCGCGACGATCTGGACTGGATCTGCCGGGCTGTCGATTCACCCGCCAACGGCATCACCCTCTGCACCGGCTCGATTGCCGAAGATCCGGATAACGACGTATACGCTATTCTGGCTGAGTTTACCCGCCGCAAGCGGATCCATTTTGCCCACGTCCGCAATATTAAACTGATGCAGGATAAAGACTTTTACGAGTGCGCCCATCCGTCAGAATACGGCTCCCTGGATATGTACAAGGTGATGCAAGCGTTGCACGACAACGGCTTCGACGGCTATATACGTCCGGATCATGGCCGCTTTATCTGGGGAGAGACCGGACGCCCGGGCTATGGTTTATACGATCGCGCACTCGGGGTGACCTACCTCAAAGGTCTCTGGGAGGCGCTAAGCAAGCGCTAACCCCTTCCTGACCATGCCTCTTTTTCGCGGCTGGTTCGCCTCGGCGGCCAGCCGTCATATCGGCTCCTTCCCGCATTTTTTGCACAACTTACAGCGCATTGCTCAGAATTGAGTATTATTGTGCGGAGTTGTCGTGAAGGAATCCCCTATGAAGCAAATTCGTATGCTGGCGCAGTATTATGTCGACCTGATGATGAAGCTGGGTCTGGTCCGCTTTTCAATGCTGTTGGCACTTGCGCTGGTGGTGCTGGCCATCGTGGTACAGATGGCGGTCACCATGGTGCTGCATGGCCAGGTTGAAAGCATCGACGTTATCCGCTCTATCTTCTTCGGTCTGCTGATCACCCCGTGGGCGGTCTATTTTCTCTCGGTGGTGGTGGAGCAGCTTGAAGAGTCCCGCCAGCGTCTTTCGCGGCTGGTGGAGAAACTGGAGGAGATGCGTGAGCGCGATCTGAAGCTGAACGTGCAGCTGAAAGACAATATCGCGCAGTTGAATCAGGAGATTGGCGAACGTGAAAAGGCGGAAGCCGAGCGTGAGACCACCCTCGAGCAGCTGAAGATCGAGATGAAAGAGCGTGAAGAGACGCAGATCCAGCTCGAACAGCAATCCTCCTTTCTGCGCTCTTTCCTCGATGCCTCCCCGGACCTGGTCTTCTACCGCAATGAGGATAAAGAGTTTTCCGGCTGTAACCGGGCGATGGAGCTGCTGACCGGCAAAAGCGAGAAACAGCTGATCCACCTCAAACCGCAGGATGTCTATAGCGAAGAGGCGGCGGAAAAGGTGTTGGAAACCGATGAGAAGGTGTTCCGCCACAATGTATCGCTGACCTATGAGCAGTGGCTGGACTATCCCGATGGTCGTAAAGCGTGCTTCGAAATCCGCAAGGTCCCGTACTACGATCGCGTCGGTAAGCGTCGTGGTCTGATGGGCTTCGGACGCGATATCACCGAACGAAAACGCTATCAGGACGCCCTCGAACGCGCCAGCCGGGATAAAACCACCTTCATCTCCACCATCAGCCATGAGCTGCGTACCCCGCTGAACGGGATTGTCGGGCTGAGCCGAATTTTGCTGGATACCGAACTGACCAGCGAGCAGGAAAAATACCTGAAAACCATCCATGTCTCAGCGGTGACGCTGGGGAATATCTTCAATGATATTATCGACATGGATAAAATGGAGCGCCGTAAGGTGCAGCTCGATAACCAGCCGGTGGACTTCACCAGCTTCCTTGCCGACCTGGAAAACCTTTCCGGTCTGCAGGCGCAGCAGAAGGGACTGCGCTTTGTGCTGGAGCCGAGCCTGCCGCTGCCGCACAAGGTGATCACCGATGGCACCCGCCTGCGGCAAATCCTGTGGAATCTTATCAGCAACGCCGTGAAGTTTACCCCACAGGGCGGAGGGGTGAACGTCCGCGTGCGCTATGACGAAGGCGATATCCTGCACTTCGAAGTGGAAGACTCCGGGATTGGTATTCCTGAAGCGGAGCAGGACAAAATATTCGCCATGTATTACCAGGTCAAAGACAGCCACGGCGGCAAACCCGCCACCGGCACCGGGATTGGCCTCGCCGTATCGCGTCGCCTGGCGCGCAATATGGGCGGCGATATCAGCGTCACCAGCCAGCCGGGTAAAGGGGCGACCTTTACGCTCACCGTCCATGCGCCTGCCATTGCGGAAGAAGTGGAAGATACGCTGGCGGAAGACGACATGCCATTACCGGCGCTCAACGTGCTGCTGGTGGAAGATATTGAGCTCAACGTCATTGTGGCGCGCTCGGTGCTGGAAAAGCTGGGCAACAGCGTGGATGTCGCGATGACCGGCAAAGCCGCGCTGGAGATGTTTGAGCCTGGCGAGTACGACCTGGTGCTGCTGGATATCCAGCTGCCGGATATGACGGGACTGGATATTTCTCGTCAGCTAAAACAAAATTTTGCCGCGGATGAGCTGCCGCCGCTGGTGGCCCTGACCGCCAACGTGCTGAAGAATAAGAAAGAGTATCTGGATGCCGGCATGGACGATGTGCTGAGCAAGCCGCTATCGGTGCCGGCACTGACGGCCATGATTAAAAAATTCTGGGATGCGCCGGAAGAGGAGGCGCAGGAAGCGCCGGCGGCCGATCGGCATAAAGCCGATGCGGTGCTGGATACCGATATGCTTGAGCAATATATCGAACTGGTGGGACCGAAGCTTATCAACGATGGCCTCGCGGTGTTTGAGAAGATGATGCCGGGCTATATGTCCGTCCTTGAGTCTAATCTCACCGCCCGGGATCAAAAAGGGATCGTTGAAGAGGGGCATAAGATCAAAGGGGCTGCGGGCTCTATTGGCCTGCGCCACATCCAGCAGCTGGGTCAGCAGATCCAGACGCCGGACCTGCCTGCCTGGTCTGATAATGTCGCTGAATGGGTTGAAGAGATGAAATCCGAGTGGCAAAACGACGTGGCGGTTCTGAAGGCGTGGGTGGCGAAGGCCGGGAAAAAATGACCCCGGACAGACCGGGGTGCGCGAATACTGCGCCAACACCAGGGAACTGGTGGTTGAGCCAGTGTGATTTGAGTGATGTTGTTACGTGGCGCAACCTGAGAAGTGGATTGCTCGCTCATTAAGATAGCAAAGCTTAACTAATTTGTTACATGAATCAGTAAAATATGTGAAGCATAGCGAGTAAATCGACATTTTTGACTGGTTTCAGCGAGTTGCATGGAGGAGCGAAGGCGATGAAAAAAATTGGTGTGGTACTGAGCGGCTGCGGCGTGTACGACGGCAGTGAAATTCATGAGGCAGTGATTACCCTGCTGGCGATCGCGCGCAACGGCGCGCAGGCGGTCTGCTTTGCGCCCGATAAACCGCAGCGCGACGTCATCAACCATCTGACGGGCGAACCGTTGACCGAGCAACGCAACGTGCTGGTTGAAGCGGCGCGCATCGCCCGCGGCGACATCCTGCCGCTGGCGCAGGCGCGTGAGGAGACGCTGGACGCGCTGATCGTCCCCGGCGGCTTCGGCGCGGCGAAAAACTTAAGCAGCTTCGCCGCCGAGGGCAGCGAATGCGAGGTGGACCGCGACCTGCGGGCCCTGACGCTGGCGATGCATCAGGCCGGCAAGCCGCTGGGCTTTATGTGCATCGCTCCGGCGCTGCTGCCGAAGATCTTTGCGTTTCCGCTGCGGATGACTATCGGGACCGATCTCGACACCGCCGATGTGGTGGAGGAGATGGGGGCGGAGCATGTGCCTTGCCCGGTCGACGACATCGTGGTGGATGAAGAGAACAAAGTGGTTACCACTCCGGCGTATATGCTGGCGGAGAATATTGCGCAAGCCGCTACCGGGATCGAAAAACTGGTCGCCCGCGTGCTGGCGCTGAGCTCATGAAGCTCCGCATTGCGCCCTTCGCGCTGCTTAAACGACTGGCGCTGCGTCTGCTGCTGATCGCCGCCGTCTTCTGGGGCGGGGGGATTGCGCTGTTTAGCGTGCTGCCGGTGCCCTTTTCGGCGGTCATGCTTGAGCGGCAGGTTAGCGCCTGGCTGTCCGGAGATGTCCACTATCTGGCGCACTCCGACTGGGTCGCCATGGATAACATCTCCCCGTGGATGGGGCTGGCGGTGATTGCCGCCGAAGATCAGAAGTTCCCGGAACACTGGGGGTTTGACGTCCCGGCGATAGAAAAGGCGCTGGCGCACAATGAGCGTCACGATACCCGCATTCGCGGCGCATCAACGCTGTCGCAGCAGACGGCGAAAAACCTGTTTCTGTGGGATGGACGTAGCTGGCTGCGCAAGGGGCTGGAAGCCGGGTTGACCGTCGGCATGGAAACCGTGTGGAGTAAAAAGCGGATCCTGACCGTCTACCTGAATATTGCTGAGTTTGGCGATGGGATTTTTGGCGTGGAAGCGGCCGCCCAGCGCTATTTTCATAAGCCCGCCAGCCAGTTGACGCCGGGGGAAGCGGCTCTGCTGGCCGCGGTGCTGCCAAACCCGATCCGCTATCGCGCCGACGCGCCTTCGGGCTATGTGCGCAACCGCCAGGCCTGGATCTTACGTCAGATGCGACAGCTGGGTGGGGAAGGGTTCATGCGTGAGCATAAGCTCTATTAGCGGGTTAATCCGGCGCCGGGGCTGGTACAGTCGCCAGTCGTCCGTCGCCGGGAAGCTTCACGTTTAATCTTCGTCAAACCCGGCATTAAACAGGGCAATCACCGCGGCGAGGGCTTCCACTTCCTGCGGACCGCTGGCCTCCACCTCTATCTGCCGTCCTTTCGCCGAGTCCAGCATCAGCAGGGCAATCACGCTGTTGGCTTCCGCCTCCGTGCCTTCATCGTTGCGCAGCAACACCTCGGCATCGAAATTCTGCATTAGTTCGAACAGCTTCATCGCCGGGCGGGCGTGCATGCCCAGCTTATTGGTGATTTCAACGGTCTGCTTTACGGTCATGATTTACGTTTTTCCAGCGTCCGATGACGAGACTGTACGTTTTTGCCGCGCGAGCGGAAGTAGTCAGCCAGTTGTTCAGCAATATAAACCGAACGATGTTTACCGCCGGTACAGCCAATGGCCACCGTCAGATAGCTGCGATTGTTGGTCTCCAGCATCGGTAACCATAGCTCAAGATAGCTCCGGGTCTGGTAAATAAAGTTGTGCACTTCGGTGTGCCGATCGAGGAAGGCGGCCACCGGTTTATCCAGACCGGTCATAGGACGCAGCTTCGGATCCCAGTGCGGGTTTGGCAGAAAGCGCACGTCAAAGACGTAATCGGCATCGATCGGGATACCGTGCTTAAAGCCGAAGGATTCGAAGACCATGGTCAGTTCGCGTTCACGTTTACCCAGCAGCCGGGTGCGCAACATTTCCGCCAGCTCGTGAACCGACATCTCCGAGGTATCGACAATCAGGTCGGCCCGCGAGCGCAGGGGCTCCAGCAGATCGCTCTCTTCGTCGATGGCGCTTTCCAGCGACAAATTCTTGCTCGACAGCGGATGCAGGCGACGGGTGTCGCTGTATCGACGGATCAGCGTGTTGCGATCGGCATCGAGAAACAGCAGCTGCGGCGAAAAGCACTCCGGCAGGTTTTTCATGGCCTGCTCGAAGATCTCCGGTGATTCCGGCATGTTCCGCACGTCGATGCTGACGGCCGCCGAAATATTGCGGTCAGCCAGCGACCGTGCCAGATCGGGCAGCAGCACGACCGGCAGGTTATCCACGCAGTAAAAGCCCATATCTTCCAGCGCTCGCAGAGCGACGGATTTACCCGAGCCCGAGCGGCCGCTGACGATCATCAGTACCATGTACCGTTTCTCCTCAGTACGATAAAGGATAAGGTGCGACTGCCGTTATGCGTCATCGCTGCTTCCTGCTTCGGTGATGATCTCATACAACTCTTCATCGCTCTGCGCCGCGCGCAGGCGACGACAAATAGCTTTGTCGGCCAGCCGTTTGGCCACCAGGGAGAGCGTATGCAGGTGGGTTTTTGTCTGATCGGCCGGCACCAGCAGCGCGAACAGCAGGTCGACAGGCTGATTGTCGATCGCGTCGAAGGCGATGGGGGTTTCCAGCTGGACAAAAACGCCGACAGCACGCAGCGTATCCTCTTCCAGTTTTCCGTGGGGAATGGCGATACCATTGCCAATCCCGGTACTGCCCATTTTTTCGCGGGTGAGGATCGCTTCGAACACCACCTGCGGCGGCAAACTTAACTGTTTGGCGGCCAGTTCGCTAATGATTTCCAGAGCACGCTTCTTGCTCTGGCAGTGAACCTGGCTACGGGTACATTCCTGGTTCAGGACGTTGCTCAGTTGTAGAGCCGAATCGTTGTTCATCATAATTTCACCTGAGCGCCCCCGCGCCCGTCGCCGATGTTAACTGACGGCGGACGCAGGGGGGCCCGGACAATTAGTGTTGTTTTAGTTTATCTTTATGCTTCGTTAACTGCCTTGCCAGCTTGTCGATAAGACCATCGACAGCCGCATACATATCCTGCCCTTCCGCACTGGCATGGATTTCGCCACCGTTGACATGCAGATTCGCGTCCGCAATTTGCGTCACTTTCTCTACTTTTAACACAATATAGACCTGATTGATCCGGTCGAAAAATTGTTCCAGCTTGCTGAACTTCGCCGTGACGAAGTCGCGCATCGCGGGAGTGATCTCGACGTTGTGTCCTGTAATGTTGAGCTGCATAGTGTCTTCCTTATCGGTTGTGTCAGACCAGTTGTTTACGCTGGTTTGACGGCGGGATGGATAAAGACTCTCTGTACTTCGCGACAGTGCGGCGCGCGACCATGATACCCTGCTCGGACAACATGGAGGTGAGCTTACTGTCGCTCAACGGCTTCGCGGGGTTTTCCGCGGCGATGAGTTTCTTCACCAGCGCGCGAATCGCCGTCGACGAGGCTTCGCCGCCGCCTTCGGTATTAACATGGCTGGAGAAGAAATACTTCAGTTCAAAAATACCGCGCGGACTGTGCAGATATTTTTGCGTGGTGACACGGGAAATTGTCGATTCATGCATCTCGACGGCCTGGGCGATATCGGCCAGCACCATCGGCTTCATATACTCTTCACCCTGTTCGAAAAAAGCCTGCTGCTGTTCTACGATGCAGCGGCTGACGCGAAGCAGGGTGTCGTTGCGGCTTTCAAGACTTTTGATCAGCCAGCGGGCTTCCTGAAGATTGCTGCGAATGAACTGGCCGTCGGCGTCATTGCGGGCGCTGTTGCCCATTGCCGCATACTGCTGATTAATTTTCAGCCGTGGAATGCTGTCGGCGTTGAGCTCCACGGTCCAGCGGCCGCTGACCTTGCGCACCAGCACGTCGGGAATGACATATTCCGGTTCGCTGGTTTGAATGGACTGGCCAGGACGGGGATCCAGGGACTGGATCAGATTTACCGCCTCTTTCAGCACCTCTTCTTTCAGGCGGGTCACCCGCATCAGGGTGCGGAAATCATGGTTGGCCAGAAGATCGAGATGATCGCTGATAATCAGCCGGGCCTCTTCCAGCCATGGCGTCTCTTTGGCGAACTGCGAGAGCTGGATCAGCAGGCAGTCGCGCAGATCTTTCGCCGCGACGCCCACCGGATCGAAACGCTGGATGCGCTTCAGGACGGCTTCCACTTCTTCGAGGCCGATCTCCTCATCGCCGATGCTGTCGACGATATCTTCAATCTGAACGGTGAGGTAGCCCGTATCGTCAACGGCGTCGACAATGGAGGTGGCGATGGCGCGGTCGGTATCGGTGAAGGGCGTCAGCTCGACCTGCCACATCAGGTAATCCTGCAGCGTCTGGGTGGTCTCGCCTTGATAAACGGGGAGTTCGTCGTCCTGGTAGTCCACGCCGTTGCCTGACGGCGTACCGGCGGTATAGATTTCATCCCAGCTGGCATCGAGAGGAAGCTCGTCGGGCATCTCTTTTTGCTCAAGCGCGTCGACGGTATCGAGAGACTCGCGGTCCTCCACCTCTTTCGCCTCTACCTCGTCGTGAAGATCGGTTTGCTCAAGCAACGGGTTACTTTCCAGCGCTTGCTGGAGCTCTTGCTGGAGTTCTAACGTGGACAACTGCAGCAAACGAATCGCCTGCTGCAGCTGCGGCGTCATGGCAAGCTGTTGGCTAAGCCTTAATTGCAAACCTTGCTTCATGTTCAGGGTAAATATCTCCGGCTAAAACGTCTGTAACCTCTACCCTATCAGAGTCTGAAGTCTTCCCCAAGATACACGCGCTTAACCTGCTCATCTTCGAGGATCTGCTGCGGTGTACCATGAGCGATAAGGTGTCCCTGACTGACAATATACGCGCGTTCGCAGACGGCGAGCGTCTCTCTGACGTTATGATCGGTAATCAGTACGCCGAGGCCGCTGTCGCGCAAATGCTCAATGATGCGTTTGATATCGATAACCGAGATCGGATCCACGCCGGCAAAGGGTTCATCCAGAAGAATAAATTTCGGGTTTGCCGCCAGCGCGCGAGCGATTTCGACGCGGCGGCGTTCGCCACCGGAGAGCGCCTGACCGAGGCTGTCACGCAGGTGCTCAATATGAAACTCTTCCATCAGCTCTTTGGCGCGATCTTCCCGCTGTTCGCTGCTCAAATCGTCACGGATCTGCAGGACCGCCATCAGGTTGTCATAGACGCTCAGGCGACGGAAAATCGAGGCTTCCTGCGGCAGATAGCCGATCCCCCGGCGCGCGCGCGCGTGCAGCGGCAGCAGGCTGATGTCTTCGTCATCAATGATGATATTGCCCGCGTCGCGCGGCACAATCCCGACCACCATGTAGAAGGTGGTGGTTTTACCGGCGCCGTTGGGGCCGAGCAAGCCGACAATCTCCCCCGAGTTAACGGTGAGACTGACATCTTCCACCACGCGGCGGCCTTTATACGCTTTAGCGAGATTCTTCGCAGTTAAGGTTGCCATAACGGATTAGTTACTCTTCTTTTGCTGGTTGCCGCTTTTGTCCTGCAGCTCGGACGGCACCAGAACGGTGGTGACGCGTCGACCTTTGTCGCTGAAGGCCTGCATTTTTTGCTCTTTCACCAGATAGGTGATCTTGTCGCCCTTGATGTTGCTGTCGAGCTGTTCAAGGTACGCGTTGCCGGTCAGCACGACGTAATCGTTCTGCAGCTCATAGCGCATTTTCGACGCCCGGCCTTTTACCGGTTTGCCGTTATCCTGCATCTGGTAGAAGGTGGCCGGGTTACCGAAACCTTCGATCACCTCTTTGCCTTTTTCATTGCCCGGACGGGTGACTACCACTTTATCAGCGTTAATCTTGATCGTCCCCTGAGTCACGACCACGTTACCGGTGAAGGTGACGACGTTGCCCTGCATATCCAGCGACTGCTGATCGGATTCGATATGGATCGGCTGATCGGTATCGCCCGTCTTGGCGAGGGCCGGCAGGCTGGCGGCCAGTAACGCGCCGGCGAGCGCAATCTTAAGGCTGAGTTTGTTTGTTCTGAATTTCATAAGAGGTTCTCACCTTTTCAATCAGCTCGGCATTTTTGCTGCGAAGGTTTCCACGCATTTTCAGGCCGCTGGAATTAAATGTGGTGCCGTATAACGTCACCATGTCATCGGAGGTAACGTCCTGCGTTACCAGATTTATCTGGGCGTTATCCGTCGTAATTTTGCGCAGTTGAGAGTCTGGCGCGAGCGCATTCACCTCAACGTGCCCGTAAAGATAGAGCATCCGGTCATTTGTCAGCTTCGCTTTATCAGCCCTGACTGACCAGGTCGGCACCTTATTGGTATCAAAGGTAGTCATCACCGGTTTGGTAAACCAGGAGACCTCCTGATCGGAAAAATACTCCACGTGCTCGGCGATCAGCCGATAGCTCAGGGCGCCTTCCGGACTGTACACCACGGTGTCAGTGTGTTCGCTTTTATACGTCGGGTCGTTGGGATTGACCTCCGGCTGGGCCGTGTCGTCCGTATTCGCCAGATTCAGTCCGATGAGGATCAGCGCAAGCAGCGACAGTAAAATGATAACCCAACGTCTGGTTTTACTCATATTGATTGCCCTTTGGCCTCATCCAGCTTGCCCTGCGCCAATAGTAACAAATCGCAGACTTCGCGTACCGCGCCGCGTCCGCCATTAATTCGGGTGATGTAATCGGCGCGCGGCAGCAGCAGCGGATGCGCATCCGCGACGGCGACGCTGAGGCCCACTTCGGCCATCACCGGCCAGTCAATCAGATCGTCGCCGATGTAGGCGACTTCCTCTGGCCGCACGCCCAGTTTGTCAGTGAGATCGCGGAACGCCAGCAGCTTGTCCGACTGCCCCTGATACAAATGCGTAATGCCCAGCGTCTGACAGCGATCTTCTACCAGTTTAGCTTTTCGTCCGGTAATAATCGCCACTTCAATGCCAGAGGTCAGCGCGCAGCGGATACCATAGCCATCGCGGACATTGAACGCTTTCAGCTCCTCGCCGTGATTACCCATATAGATAAGCCCGTCGGATAATACACCGTCGACATCGAGGATCAGTAGACGGATCTTAGCCGCGCGATCGAGAAACGTCTGGCTTACCGGCCCATAGCAGGTCGCTAACTGAGCATCAGCATTATTCATTATTTTTTCCTTACTTACACTACGCCCGCGCGCAGGAGATCGTGCATATGTACCACACCCAGCAGATGGTCGCCATCGGCAACCAGCACGCAGGTGATATGACGGGATTGCATCAGGTTTAGCGCATCCACCGCCAGAGTGCCGGGACGGATGCGGATCCCTCCCCGGGTCATGACGTCGGCAATGCTGGCATCGCGCATATCGACGCCGGTGTCGAAGACCCGGCGCAGGTCACCGTCGGTAAAGATACCGATGATGTTCATGTCGTCATCGCAGATAGCGGTCATACCTAAATTTTTACGAGTGATTTCCAGCAGCGCATCGCGCAGGGTGGCCTGCAGGCCGACGTGCGGGATCTCATCACCGGTATGCATAATATCATTGACGCGCAGCAACAGCTTACGACCGAGTGCGCCGCCCGGATGCGAGAGAGCGAAATCCTCAGCGGTAAAGCCGCGAGCCTCCAGCAGGGCGACGGCGAGGGCATCGCCCATCACCAGCGCGGCGGTGGTGCTGGAGGTGGGGGCCAGCCCTAATGGACAAGCCTCTTTCGGCACTTTCACGCACAGATGGATATCCGCCGCGCGCGCCATGCTGCTTTCAGGCCGGCTGGTGATGCAGATAAGCTTCACCTGCTGGCGTTTCAGGACCGGGATCAGCGCGAGGATTTCGTTCGATTCGCCGGAGTTCGACAGCGCAATCACCACGTCCTGCGGCGTAACCATGCCCAAATCGCCGTGCGCGGCTTCGCCAGGGTGGACAAAAAATGCCGACGTGCCGGTACTGGCGAAGGTTGCCGCCATTTTGCGGCCGATATGACCGGATTTGCCCATCCCCATCACCACGACTTTCCCGCCGCAGCGGAAAATCGTTTCGCAGGCGCGGGTGAAATCTTCATTTATATATTGATCGAGCTGGGCCAGACCTTCACGTTCAATTTCCAGCACCTGACGGCCGGCCTGTTGAAAGTCAAAATCCGTGGGCAAATCTATTTGCGACATGATGTTATCCCGAGTCATTCAACGAAGAGCGGCGCTGTCCAGAACAGCATCGCCAACCAAACCACAAAACCACCGACCAGCAGCGCGCCAACCAGTCGTCCCGGCTGCTGCCTACGGCGCCAGCACAGCACCGCGAAGATCAGGCTGACCAGCAACATCACGCCATAGTCGCGGGTAAAGGCTTCCGCCGCAAAGGCTCCCGGCGCGATCAGCGCCGGCAAACCCAGCACCAGCGCAATATTGAGGATATTCGCGCCGATGATATTGCCGATGGCAATGTCATCTTCCCCTTTGCGCGCCCCGGCGATGGCGGTGGCCAGCTCCGGCAGGCTGGTGCCTATCGCCACTACCGTCAGGCCGACGGTCAGTTCGCTGATAGCAAAATAGTTTGCCAGCACCGTGCTGTTATCCACCACCATGCGGGTGGCCATCGGCATGACGATCATCGCCACCCCTAACCACAGCAGAGCGACCGGCAGCGACCCTTCACGCGGCAGTTCCGCCAGCTGTTCGCGGGTCAGGCTATCGCTTCCCTGGCGTTCCGCCAGACGGGCGATCTTGATGGTGAACAGCAGCCATAGCAGCGCCAGCGCCAGTAAAAACAGGCCGTCGAGACGGGACAGTTGACCATCATAGAGCACCAGCCCCGCCAGCACGCTGACCAGCAACATTAGCGGTAATTCGCGGCGCAGAATATCAGAATGCACGGTAAATGGCCTGAGTAAGGCAGCCAGACCGAGGATCAGGAGAATATTGGTGATATTGGAGCCGAGCGCGGTGCCCACCGCCAGATCGGTCTGCCCATGCAGCGAGGCCGCGGTGGAAACCATGATCTCTGGCAGGCTGGTGCCAATACTCACCACCGTCATACCGATGATCAGCGGCGGGATCCCCAACATGCGACAAAGGATGGAGGCGGCATAGACCAGACGATCGGCGCTGTAGACAACCAGCAATAAACCAATAATTAACAGAGCCGTCGCTAAGAGCATCTAAAGTCCTTTCTTCAGGTATAATCGTCGCCTCGCTGGGTTATCCCTACGCAGCGTAACGAATTCTTAATTTTGACTTTATGCGTGCCAAAAGTAAAACAAATGCCAGCTTTCGCTAACCTGTGCAGGTAAGATTCTGTAAAAATGTTGTGATTGTGGCGTAAGAAAGGGCGATGCTTGCCCATCAGGTGCTTAGTAAGGATGATTTTATGAGCCAAACTCAGGCGAATTTAGTTGAAGTGCGCGGTATCCGCTTTTCTCGCGGCGATCGCGTGATCTTCGACGACATCTCGCTGTCGGTGCCGCGCGGTAAAATTACTGCGATTATGGGACCTTCGGGGATCGGCAAGACTACCCTGTTACGCCTGATCGGCGGACAGATCCCGCCGGACAGGGGAGAGATCCTGTTCGATGGCGAGAACGTGCCGCAGATGACCCGTTCACGTCTGTACACGGTGCGTAAGCGGATGAGCATGCTGTTCCAGTCCGGGGCGCTGTTTACCGACCTCAATGTTTTTGACAACGTCGCCTACCCGCTGCGCGAACATACGCATCTGCCGCCTGCGCTGCTGCATACGACGGTGATGATGAAGCTGGAGGCGGTGGGGCTGCGCGGTGCGGCGAAGTTAATGCCCTCCGAGCTTTCCGGCGGCATGGCGCGTCGCGCCGCCCTGGCGAGGGCCATCGCCCTGGAGCCGGATCTCATTATGTTCGACGAACCGTTCGTCGGGCAGGATCCCATCACCATGGGCGTGCTGGTGAAGCTGATTTCTGAACTCAACAGCACGCTGGGCGTCACCTGCATCGTGGTTTCGCACGATGTGCCTGAGGTGCTGAGCATCGCGGACTATGCGTATATCGTGGCGGATAAAAAGATTGTCGCCCACGGCAGCGCCCAGTCGCTACGGGAGAATGCCGACCCTCGGGTTCGTCAGTTCATTGATGGTATTGCCGACGGTCCGGTGCCGTTCCGTTATCCGGCTGGCGACTATCACCATGATTTATTAGGCATAGGGAGTTGAGCGACTGATGCTGTTTAATGCGCTGGCCGCGCTAGGCCATCGCGGTATTAAAACCACCGCGACCTTTGGACGCGCCGGATTAATGCTGTTTAACGCCGTTGTCGGCAAACCAGAGTTTCGCAAGCACGCGCCGCTGCTGGTTCGTCAACTCTACAACGTCGGCGTTCTGTCGATGCTGATTATCATTGTATCGGGCCTGTTTATCGGTATGGTGCTCGGGCTGCAGGGTTATCTGGTCTTAACCACCTACAGCGCAGAGACCAGTCTTGGCATGCTGGTGGCGCTGTCGCTGCTGCGCGAGCTGGGGCCGGTGGTCGCCGCGCTGCTGTTTGCCGGTCGCGCCGGGTCGGCGCTGACCGCCGAGATTGGCCTGATGCGGGCCACGGAACAGCTCTCCAGTATGGAGATGATGGCGGTGGATCCGCTGCGCCGCGTCATTTCTCCCCGTTTCTGGGCCGGCGTCATTTCGCTGCCGCTGCTGACGATTATCTTCGTCGCGGTGGGGATCTGGGGTGGCGCGCTGGTGGGCGTGAGCTGGAAGGGCATTGACGGTGGTTTTTTCTGGACCGCGATGCAAAATGCCGTCGACTGGCGAATGGATCTGGTGAACTGCCTGATTAAGAGCCTGGTATTCGCCATTACGGTAACCTGGATTGCGTTATTCAATGGTTATGACGCTATCCCCACTTCCGCCGGGATTAGCCGGGCGACTACGCGCACCGTGGTGCATGCGTCGCTGGCGGTTCTGGGGCTGGATTTTGTGCTGACTGCGCTGATGTTTGGGAATTGAGTTCATGCAAACGAAAAAAAATGAAATCTGGGTAGGGGTGTTCTTACTGGTGGCGCTGCTGGCGGCGCTGTTTGTCTGCCTGAAGGCGGCCAACGTCACCTCGTTACGTACCGAGCCGACTTACCGTCTTTACGCGACCTTCGATAATATCGGCGGCCTGAAAGCGCGCTCGCCGGTGCGCATCGGCGGTGTGGTTGTTGGCCGCGTGGCGGACATCACCCTCGACCCGAAAACCTATCTGCCGCGCGTGGAGCTCGATATTGATGAGCGCTACAACCATATCCCCGATACCAGTTCGCTGGCGATCCGCACCTCTGGCCTGCTGGGCGAGCAGTATCTGGCGCTGAACGTCGGTTTTGAAGACCCGGACCTCGGGACGACTATCCTTAAAGACGGCGGTACTATCCAGGACACCAAGTCCGCCATGGTGCTGGAAGATCTGATTGGTCAGTTCCTTTATAACAGCAAGGGCGGCGACAATCAGAATTCTGGCAATGATAAGGCCGAGGCAGAAGGTCATACTGACGCGACGCCGGCAGCCGGCACGACGCATTAATTTCAGGAGAAATACGATATGTTTAAACGCTTACTCATGGTCGCCATGCTGGTGATTGCCCCGCTGACCGCGGTCCAGGCGGCAGACCAGTCCAATCCGTATAAGCTGATGAATGAAGCGGCGCAGAAAACCTTCGATCGCCTGAAGAATGAACAGCCGAAGATCAAGGCCAACCCTAACTATCTGCGCGACATCGTCGACCAGGAGCTTCTGCCGTATGTGCAGGTGAAGTATGCCGGCGCGCTGGTGCTGGGCCGCTATTACAAAGAAGCCACCCCGGCGCAGCGTGAAGCCTATTTTGCCGCCTTCCGTGAATACCTGAAGCAGGCCTATGGCCAGGCGCTGGCCATGTACCACGGTCAGACCTACCAGATTGCCCCGGAACAGCCGCTGGGCAGCGCGACCATCATTCCGATCCGCGTCACCATCCTCGACCCGAATGGCCGTCCGCCGGTACGTCTCGACTTCCAGTGGCGTAAAAACACCCAGACCGGCAACTGGCAGGCCTACGATATGATCGCGGAAGGGGTCAGCATGATCACCACCAAACAAAACGAGTGGAGCGATCTGCTGCGTACCAAGGGCGTTGATGGCCTGACCGCGCAGCTGAAAGCGATCTCCGCTCAGCCGATCACCCTGGAACAGAAAAAATAATGAGCGGGCAGCTGAGCTGGACTCGTGATGGCGAGACGCTGGCGCTGCACGGAGAGCTGGATCAGGATCTGCTGGTCCCGCTCTGGGAGGCACGCGCCCAGGCGACGGCGGGGACAGCGATCATCGATCTCAGCCAGACCACGCGCGTGGATACGGCGGGCCTGGCGCTGTTAGTGCATTTTGTCGCGCTGATTCGCCGCCAGGGCCGGGAAGCGCAGCTGATCGGCAAGAGCGAAAATCTGCAAACGCTGGTCGGTCTTTACAACCTGCCTGCCGATATGATCCCATAATCTTTTCAGTGCCTTAGCATTGAAGCTATTCCGAAAGCCCCGGCAATCTTTTCGCCGGGGCTTTTTGCTTGTTTAAGACCGCGCCACTTTCCTCTAAGATGTTGGGCTGTTTTCACTATCAGATAAATTTGAGCCCATGGAAAATCATGAAATTCAGACCGTGCTGATGAACGCACTCCCCCTCCAGGAAGTCCACGTCTCTGGCGATGGCAGCCACTTTCAGGTTATTGCTGTGGGTGAGATGTTCGATGGCATGAGTCGGGTTAAAAAGCAGCAGAGCGTCTACGCGCCGCTGATGGAATATATTGCTGACAACCGCATCCATGCGCTGTCGATCAAGGCCTTTACTCCGCAGGAGTGGGCGCGAGACCGCAAACTAAATGGCTTCTAAGCTGTGGGGGATCCCCTGCAGCGTATGTGAATTTTTAATAGAGAACAGAATCAATGGATAAATTCCGTGTTCAGGGGCCGACTCGCCTTCAGGGCGAAGTCACCATCTCCGGTGCAAAAAACGCCGCCCTGCCAATCCTCTTTTCCGCGCTGCTTGCCGAAGAGCCGGTAGAGATCCAGAACGTACCTAAGCTGAAAGACATCGATACCACCATGAAGCTGCTGAGTCAGCTGGGCGCGAAGGTAGAGCGCAATGGTTCGGTGTGGATTGACGCCGGCCCGGTCGATGTATTCTGTGCTCCGTACGATCTGGTGAAAACCATGCGCGCCTCCATCTGGGCGCTGGGCCCGCTGGTGGCGCGTTTCGGTCAGGGACAAGTCTCTCTGCCTGGCGGCTGCGCCATCGGCGCGCGTCCGGTCGATCTGCATATTAGCGGGCTGGAACAGCTGGGCGCCGAGATCAAACTGGAAGAAGGTTATGTTAAAGCCTCGGTCAATGGTCGTCTGAAAGGCGCGCATATCGTGATGGATAAAGTGAGCGTCGGCGCCACCGTCACTATCATGAGCGCAGCGACCCTCGCCGAGGGGACGACGATTATCGAAAACGCCGCTCGCGAGCCGGAGATCGTCGATACCGCGAACTTCCTTAACGCGTTGGGCGCAAAAATCAGCGGCCAGGGCACCGATCGCATCACCATCGAAGGCGTGCAGCGTCTGGGCGGCGGCGTTTACCGCGTGCTGCCGGACCGTATTGAAACCGGGACCTTCCTGGTTGCCGCAGCCATTTCCGGCGGCAAGATCCTCTGCCGTCACGCGCAACCAGATACCCTGGACGCCGTACTGGCGAAGCTGCGCGACGCCGGAGCCGACATCGAAACGGGCGAAGACTGGATCAGCCTTGATATGCACGGCAACCGTCCGAAAGCGGTTAACGTGCGTACCGCGCCGCATCCGGGCTTCCCGACGGATATGCAGGCCCAGTTCACGCTGCTCAACCTGGTCGCGGAAGGGACCGGCGTGATCACCGAAACGATCTTTGAAAACCGCTTTATGCACATTCCGGAACTGATCCGTATGGGCGCCCACGCGGAGATCGAGAGCAATACCGCGATCTGTCACGGCGTGGAGCAGCTTTCGGGCGCGCAGGTGATGGCGACCGATTTGCGTGCCTCGGCGAGCCTCGTGCTGGCAGGTTGTATCGCTGAGGGAACCACCATCGTCGATCGCATTTATCATATCGATCGTGGCTATGAGCGTATCGAAGATAAACTGCAGGCGCTGGGTGCCAATATTCAGCGCGTGAAAGGCGAGTAACCGCATCCTGTCAGGGCCCGGGCGTCTATCCCGGGTCCTTGTCGAACAATCACATCACTTGTCCATCTTCTTTTGACGCATCATCTGCGTTCTGTCGATAAACTCATGCGTTACCGGATCATGGTAGCGTGACGGCCAGATGACCCACGGCTGTGTATCCAGCGCCGTGGCGATGATTAATTCGCCTTTCGGCCAGGGGCGGGTCAGGGCGTTCGCCAGCGTTGAAGAACTCAGACCGTGCCGTCGCGACTCTGCCGCCAGCGATGTTCCCCGTTTACGTAATCCCGCAACAATATCTGCGGGATGCCAGTCGATGAACTTATCCATAAATTCTCCTGGTGATAAAGATCCTGATCGGCCCATATGGGCGACGGGGACACTATACCCGCGCACCAGGTAAGGTTCTAACAAGTTCTGTTAAAGCGCCGGAATATTCAGAATGTATCAAGGTATCCGGAAATTTACGGTAGGGAATAGGTTTTTACTGGAACTTTCCCGCGCATTGCGCGGGAAGGGGGAGGAGATTAATGATCGCGCTGAACCGCGATATGCGCCAGCCCGATCAAGGCTTCACGCCAGGGGGTGTCAGGGAGAACCTGCAGCGCGGCAATCGCTTTGTCAGCTTCTTCTTCGGCACGTTTCTGCGTCCACTCCAGCGAACCGCAGGCAGCCATCGTTTCCAGGACGGCATCCAGCAGATGGCGGCCGTTGCCCTGCTCGATTGCCCCGCGGATCATCGCCGATTGATCGGCGGTACCATGGTGCATGGCGTGCAGCAGCGGTAGCGTCGGTTTGCCTTCGTTGAGGTCATCACCGACGTTTTTACCAAGCCGCTCTCCGTCGGAGCTGTAATCGAGTAAATCGTCGATCAGCTGGAAAGCGGTGCCGAGATAGCGGCCATAATCCTGCAACGCGCGCTCTTCTTCCGCAGTGCAGTCGGCCAGTAATCCCGCACACTGCGAGGCTGCCTCAAACAGACGCGCCGTCTTGCTGTAGATGACGCGCATGTAGTTCTCTTCCGTGATATCCGGGTCATTGACGTTCATCAGCTGCAGCACTTCGCCTTCGGCAATGACGTTCACCGCTTCCGACATGACCTCGAGGATCTTCAGCGAGCCCAACTGGGTCATCATCTGAAAGGCGCGGGTATAGATAAAATCGCCGACCAGCACGCTGGCGGCATTGCCAAACGCCGCATTTGCCGTGGCTTTGCCGCGACGCATATCAGACTCATCGACGACGTCGTCATGCAGCAGGGTGGCGGTATGAATAAATTCAATCAGCGCAGCAATGGTGACATGCGCGCTCCCCTGATAACCCACCGCGCGGGCGGCGAGCACAGCAATCATCGGGCGAATGCGTTTGCCGCCGCCGCTGACGATGTAATAGCCTAACTGATTGATAAGCTGAACATCGGAGTTGAGTTGCTCAAGAATCGTCGCATTGACACCCGCCATATCTTGCGCGGTTAACTCATTGATTTTTTCTAAATTCATCGCAAAAGCCGGGCCAAATGTCCTGTTACCATGAATCCAGGTGGGATCACAGAAGGATTAAGACAGAATTAAAAGAAGTTATGATTGTACTGAAAAATTGCCGTAGATAAACGTTGTCGTGAAAGTTGTGTTTTTTTTCTGCATTGATCGCTAATCGCTCTTGTCAAAGGCTCGCGTTTTGCGTAATATTCGCGCCCTATTGTGAATATTTATAGCGCACTCTGAATCACACGAAGAGGTGCGCGGAAGCGGAGTTTTATATGTACGCGGTTTTCCAAAGTGGTGGTAAACAACACCGAGTAAGCGAAGGTCAGACCGTTCGCCTGGAAAAGCTGGACATCGCAACTGGCGAAGCTGTTGAGTTCGCTGAAGTGCTGATGATCGCAAACGGTGAAGAAATCAAGATCGGCGTTCCTTTCGTTGAGGGCGGCGTAATCAAAGCTGAAGTTGTTGCTCACGGTCGTGGCGAGAAAGTTAAAATCGTTAAGTTTCGTCGTCGTAAACACTATCGTAAGCAGCAGGGCCATCGTCAGTGGTTCACTGATGTGAAAATCACTGGCATCAGCGCCTAAGACCTGAGGAGTAGATTTAAATGGCACATAAAAAGGCTGGCGGCTCGACTCGTAACGGTCGCGATTCAGAAGCTAAACGTCTGGGCGTAAAACGTTTCGGCGGTGAAGCAGTTCTGGCAGGTAGCATCATCGTTCGTCAACGTGGTACCAAATTCCACGCTGGCACCAACGTTGGTTGCGGCCGTGACCACACTCTGTTCGCTTTGACTGACGGTAAAGTCAAGTTCGAAGTTAAAGGCCCGAAAAACCGTAAATTCATCAGCATCGTTGCTGAATAAGTTTTTCGCGTCCCGGTAACGGATGAAAGCCCCGCAACACGTTGCGGGGCTTTTTACATTCGTCTACCGGAAAATTTTTGCAGGGAAACAGGCATGAAGCAGCAGGCTGGGATTGGCATTATTCTGGCGCTTACCACCGCGATGTGTTGGGGAGCGTTGCCGATTGCAATGAAGCAGGTTCTTGAAGTGATGGCGCCGCCAACGGTGGTGTTTTATCGCTTCCTGATGGCCAGTATTGGCCTTGGCGCGATCCTCGCGATCAAAGGCAAACTGCCGCCGCTGCGAATTTTTCGCAAGCCGCGCTGGCTGGTCTTATTAGCGATTGCCACCGGCGGCCTGTTCGGTAACTTCATCCTGTTCAGTTCTTCCCTGCAGTATCTCAGCCCCACGGCTTCTCAGGTCATCGGCCAGCTATCGCCGGTAGGCATGATGGTGGCTAGCGTCGTGATTCTGAAAGAGCGCATGCGCGGCACCCAGGTGGTGGGCGCGTTGATGCTGCTCAGCGGGTTGGTGATGTTCTTCAACACCAGCCTGATTGAAATCTTTACCCGCCTGACGGACTACACGTGGGGGGTAATTTTCGGCGTTGCTGCCGCCACGGTGTGGGTAAGCTACGGCGTCGCGCAAAAGGTGTTATTGCGCCGTCTGGCATCGCAGCAGATACTATTTTTGCTGTACACTTTATGTACGATTGCATTACTGCCGCTCGCTGAGCCTGGGGTGATATCCCGGTTAAGCAGCTGGCAACTGGCATGCCTGATTTTTTGCGGGCTGAATACCCTTGTCGGCTACGGGGCGCTGGCGGAAGCCATGGCGCGCTGGCAGGCGGCGCAGGTCAGCGCGTTAATCACCTTGACGCCACTGTTTACGCTACTGTTTTCTGATTTATTATCAATGGCCTGGCCCGATGTTTTCGCCAGACCGATGTTAAACCTGATTGGTTATCTCGGTGCGTTTGTCGTGGTTGCGGGCGCGATGTATTCCGCCATCGGTCATCGTCTTTGGGGACGTTGGCGTAAGCGAGAGGCGGTAGTACCGCTGCCCCGCTCAGGCGAATGATTTACGGAGAGTAAAATGAAGTTTGTAGATGAAGCAACGATCCTGGTCGTAGCAGGTGACGGCGGCAATGGTTGCGTAAGCTTCCGCCGCGAAAAATATATTCCGAAAGGCGGCCCGGACGGCGGCGATGGCGGTGACGGCGGCGATGTCTGGCTGGAAGCGGACGAAAACCTGAATACCCTGATCGACTACCGTTTTGAAAAATCTTTCCGCGCCGAACGCGGGCAGAATGGCCAGAGCCGCGACTGTACCGGTAAGCGTGGTAAAGACGTGACGGTAAAAGTGCCGGTCGGGACCCGGGTTATCGACCAGGGCACCGGCGAGACCATGGGCGATATGACCAAACACGGTCAGCGTCTGATGGTGGCGAAGGGCGGCTGGCACGGTCTGGGCAACACCCGTTTTAAATCATCCGTTAACCGTACGCCGCGTCAGAAGACCATGGGTACGCCGGGTGATAAGCGCGACCTGCAGCTGGAGCTGATGCTGCTGGCGGACGTCGGAATGCTGGGGATGCCGAACGCCGGTAAATCCACTTTCATCCGTGCGGTCTCCGCCGCCAAGCCGAAAGTGGCTGACTATCCGTTTACCACCCTGGTGCCAAGCCTGGGCGTGGTGCGTATGGACAATGAGAAGAGCTTTGTGGTCGCCGATATCCCGGGGCTGATTGAAGGCGCAGCGGAAGGCGCAGGCCTCGGCATCCGCTTCCTCAAGCACCTTGAGCGCTGCCGCGTATTGCTGCACCTGATCGACATCGAGCCTATCGACGGTTCCGATCCGGTTGAGAACGCGCGCATCATCATCGGCGAGCTGGAGAAATACAGCGAGAAGCTGGCCTCCAAACCGCGCTGGTTAGTCTTTAACAAGATTGACCTGATGGACAAAGCGGAAGCCGAAGCTAAAGCGAAGGCGATTGCTGAAGCGCTGGGTTGGGAAGAGAAATTCTACCTGATCTCCGCCGCCAGCCAGCAGGGCGTAAAAGATCTGTGCTGGGACGTGATGACCTTCATCATCGAAAACCCCATCGTGCAGGCGGAAGAAGAGCAGAAGCCGGAGAAAGTCGAGTTTATGTGGGACGACTATCACCGTCAGCAGCTTGAAGAGGCCGAAGCCGAAGTGGAAGATGACGAAGACTGGGATGACGACTGGGACGAAGACGACGAAGAAGGCGTTGAATTCATCTACAAACGTTAATCCTGACTTCTCTGGATCAAAAAGGGCCGCATCTGATGCGGCCCTTTTGTTTTTAGTTGTTCTGGTACAAATCTTTATAAAGCCGGCTTTCAAAGCGCACCAACGGTATGCGGCGGTTACGCTGATCGGCTGGCTCCACGGCGTAGCCGGAGAGGTATTGCACGAAGGCCACCTTTTGCCCGCTGGCGGTAGTGATGAAGCCCGCAAGGTTATAAACCCCCTGCAGCGACCCGGTTTTCGCCGAGACTTTGCCATCGACGCCCGCCTGATGGAGGCCGGCGCGATACTGCAGCGAGCCGTCATGGCCCGCCAGCGGCAGCATAGAGATGAAGTTGAGCTCGGTGTCGTGCTGGGCGATATACTGCAACACCTGCATCATGGTCGCCGGGGCGATCAGGTTGTGGCGCGACAGGCCAGAGCCGTCGGCGATGATGGTGTTGCCGAGATCAACCCCAGCCTGTTGACGCAGGATCTGACGTACGGCATCGGATCCTGCCCGCCAGGTCCCTGGTACGCCGAACCGGGCATGACCGATGGTACGAAAAACGGTATCCGCAATCATGTTGTCGGATTTTTTCAGCATGATCCGCAGCAGATCGTGCAGCGGCGCCGACTGGGTGGTGGCTAATACCGTGCCGGGCTCATTGGCCAGCGTCTGACGCAGCAGCGTGCCGCTATAGGCGATCCCCGCCTGCTTCAGCTCCGCTTTAAGGATCGCCCCGGCGTAGCTGGCGCCATCCTGTATCGCGAAGGCCAGCGGCAGCGGTTCGCTACGCTGCGGCAGGCAGCCGGTGAGGGTATAGCGATTGAGGTCGCCCGGCACCACGTCCAGTTCGCAATACTGGGCTTCCGATGAGCCACGCGCCAGGGTGCGAACCTGACTGAACATGGTGACCGGATAATAGGAGGCGACGCGAATGAAGGCGAGATCGCCCGGCTTCTGCGCGCTATACAGCGAGACCGAGAAGCAGTTGCGGTCGACAATCGCCGCCGCAGGCGGAGCGCTGAAGCATTGTGTCAGGTCGTTCCACGGCCACCCCGGCGCTTTATCATGGCTGGCGAAGACCGAGGTATCGATAAGCACATTGCCGTCGATACGCTGCACGCCAGCTTTTTTCAGCGTCGCCACCATATTGCGAATATCCTGCCGCTTCAGCGTCGGGTCGCCGCCGAAGCGGGCGATCAGATCGCCTTTCAGCACGCCGCCGTCCAGTGAGCCTTTGGTTTCCAGCGTGGTGGTGAAACGAAAATCGGGACCCAGCTGCAGCAGGGCCGCCAGCGCGGTGATGACCTTTTGCGTACTGGCCGGAAGCGCCATTTGCTGGCTGTGATAGTCGATTTCCGGCGTCGATGCGCCGACCTTTTGCGCCATAAAGGCAAGGTTCGCACCGGCGGGAAGCTGGGTGATGTACTCGTCAATATTCGCCGCCTGAGCGCTAAGCGCTATACCGGCAGTCAATCCGATGATAAATCTGGGAAATCGCATAATCTCGCGCTAACAACCTGAAGCCAGGCCGTCATACTACGGTGCAACGCCCAGTAAAGTAAACGATGACCCATAATGAACTTCGGGGTAAAATACCTATCAAATGAAAAATTGCTGCTGACCTGGGGAGTGTTTCCCGGGTCGGTTTCTTTTTGCTCGTGTCCTGCCCGTGGACAGGACAGGTGGCGGAGCGGAGCTATCCGTTTCCTGAAGGAATGATAAAGAGGTATAACTAATGCAAGCGATTCCGATGACCTTACGTGGCGCTGAAAAACTGCGCGAAGAACTGGATTATCTGAAGTCTGTGCGTCGTCCTGAAATCATTGCCGCTATTGCTGAGGCCCGTGAACACGGCGATCTGAAAGAGAATGCCGAGTATCATGCCGCGCGTGAACAGCAGGGCTTCTGCGAAGGGCGTATCAAGGATATCGAAGCGAAGCTGTCCAATGCGCAGGTTATCGATATCACCAAAATGCCGAACAATGGCCGGGTGATTTTTGGCTCTACTGTCAGCGTGCTGAACCTCGATACTGACGAGGAACAGACCTACCGTATCGTGGGCGATGACGAAGCTGATTTTAAGCAGAATCTGATCTCCGTGAACTCGCCGATTGCCCGTGGTCTGATCGGTAAAGAGCAGGATGACGTCGTGACTATCCGTACACCGGGTGGGGAAGTGGAATACGAAATTACCAAGGTTGAATACCTGTAAGGCGTATTTCCCGCTACGATGTTTATAGATTGTAAAGAAAGGAAAAAGGCCGCATAGCGGCCTTTTATCAACGTCACGAGCATGGCATTTTGCTCGCCTGGCCACAGAAATCCCTCGTTTTACACAAAGTTGTGTCGGGATTGAGGATATTCTTAGCGTGGCAGCGAGATTTTACGCTCTGGCGTTGGGCGGTACAGAACCAGCGTTTTACCGATGACCTGTACGTTACAGGCGCCGGTTTCGCGCACGATGGCTTCCACGATCAAGGCTTTAGTTTCGCGATCTTCTGAGGCGATCTTCACCTTGATGAGTTCATGGTGCCCTAACGCTTGTTCGATCTCGGCCAGTACCCCTTCGGTCAAACCATTGTTGCCAAGCATAACTACCGGCTTGAGCGGATGTGCCAGACCTTTCAGGTGCTGTTTTTGTTTAGTACTCAGATTCATCGTATTTTTTTGCTTACGTTGGGATTGAAAACGGGTCATTCTACCGCCATCTCCCATATATCGCCAAACTACCGCGTCGATTTTTACGCAGTAAAGTACGATGAACCCGAACGGGAATGTTAAATGACAGGTAAAAAGCGTTCTGCCAGCTCAAGCCGCTGGCTTCAGGAACACTTTAGCGATAAATATGTTCAACAGGCACAGAAAAAGGGGTTACGTTCCCGTGCCTGGTTTAAACTTGATGAAATACAGCAAAGTGACAAAATTTTTAAGCCGGGGATGACGATAGTTGACCTCGGCGCTGCTCCCGGAGGCTGGTCGCAGTATGCGGTCACGCAGATCGGCAACAGCGGCCGCATCATCGCTTGCGATCTTTTACCAATGGATCCAATCGTTGGTGTGGACTTCCTTCAGGGCGACTTTCGTGATGAATTAGTCCTGAAAGCGTTACTTGAGCGAGTAGGCGACAGTAAAGTACAAGTGGTCATGTCCGATATGGCGCCGAATATGTGCGGAACACCGGCGGTGGATATTCCCCGGGCGATGTATCTGGTAGAACTGGCGCTTGAAATGTCTCGTGATGTATTAGCGCCAGGTGGTAGTTTTGTAGTGAAGGTGTTCCAGGGCGAAGGCTTCGATGAGTATCTTCGAGAAATTCGCTCCCTGTTTACGAAGGTCAAAGTTCGTAAGCCGGACTCTTCCCGCGCTCGTTCGCGTGAAGTGTATATTGTAGCGACCGGGCGTAAACCATAACCGGCAGATTTCAAATGAAAGTTTGAAAGAAACTGGATATAGCGTATCCTGACGCTGTTTTTAACACAGTTGTAATAAGAGGTTAATCCCTTGAGTGACATGGCGAAAAACCTAATACTCTGGCTGGTCATTGCCGTTGTGCTGATGTCAGTATTCCAGAGCTTTGGGCCCAGCGAGTCGAATGGCCGCAAGGTGGATTATTCTACCTTCCTGCAAGAGGTCAATCAGGACCAGGTTCGCGAAGCGCGTATCAACGGACGTGAGATCAACGTTACCAAGAAAGATAGTAACCGTTACACGACTTACATTCCGGTTAACGATCCGAAGCTGCTCGATAACCTGTTGACTAAAAACGTCAAAGTTGTTGGTGAACCACCAGAAGAGCCAAGCCTGCTGGCTTCCATCTTCATCTCCTGGTTCCCAATGCTGCTGTTGATCGGCGTCTGGATCTTTTTTATGCGGCAAATGCAGGGCGGCGGCGGAAAGGGCGCGATGTCCTTCGGCAAAAGCAAAGCCCGTATGCTGACGGAAGATCAGATCAAAACCACTTTTGCTGACGTTGCCGGGTGTGACGAAGCGAAAGAGGAAGTCGGCGAACTGGTGGAATACCTGCGTGAGCCGAGCCGCTTCCAGAAACTGGGCGGTAAGATCCCGAAAGGCGTCCTGATGGTCGGTCCTCCGGGTACCGGTAAAACGCTGCTGGCGAAAGCGATCGCTGGCGAAGCAAAAGTGCCGTTCTTTACTATTTCCGGTTCTGACTTCGTAGAAATGTTCGTCGGTGTTGGTGCATCCCGTGTACGTGACATGTTCGAACAGGCTAAGAAAGCAGCGCCTTGCATCATCTTCATCGATGAAATCGACGCCGTCGGCCGCCAGCGTGGCGCCGGTCTTGGCGGTGGTCACGATGAACGTGAGCAGACCCTGAACCAGATGCTGGTTGAGATGGACGGCTTCGAAGGTAACGAAGGCATTATCGTTATCGCGGCGACTAACCGTCCGGACGTTCTTGACCCCGCGCTGCTGCGTCCGGGCCGTTTTGACCGCCAGGTGGTGGTTGGCCTGCCGGATGTTCGCGGTCGTGAGCAGATCCTGAAAGTGCATATGCGTCGCGTTCCGCTGGCGCCGGATATCGATGCGGCAATCATTGCTCGCGGTACCCCTGGCTTCTCCGGTGCGGACCTGGCCAACCTGGTCAACGAAGCGGCCCTGTTTGCTGCCCGCGGCAACAAACGCGTCGTATCGATGGTTGAGTTCGAAAAAGCGAAAGACAAAATCATGATGGGTGCGGAACGCCGCTCCATGGTGATGACGGAAGCGCAGAAAGAGTCCACCGCTTACCACGAAGCGGGCCACGCGATTATCGGTCGTCTGGTGCCGGAGCACGATCCGGTGCACAAAGTGACGATTATCCCGCGCGGTCGTGCGCTGGGTGTGACCTTCTTCCTGCCGGAAGGCGATGCGATCAGCGCCAGCCGTCAGAAACTGGAAAGTCAGATCTCCACCCTGTACGGCGGTCGTCTGGCGGAAGAGATTATCTACGGTCCGGAACATGTTTCTACCGGCGCGTCTAACGACATTAAAGTGGCGACGAACCTGGCGCGTAACATGGTGACCCAGTGGGGCTTCTCCGACAAACTTGGTCCGCTGCTGTACGCGGAAGAAGAGGGTGAAGTGTTCCTCGGCCGCAGCGTCGCGAAAGCGAAGCATATGTCCGATGAAACTGCACGTATCATCGACCAGGAAGTGAAATCGCTGATTGAGCGTAACTACGGTCGTGCTCGCCAGCTGCTGAACGACAACATGGACATTCTGCACGCGATGAAAGATGCGCTCATGAAGTATGAGACCATCGATGCGCCGCAGATTGACGACCTAATGGCTCGTCGCGATGTTCGTCCGCCAGCGGGATGGGAAGAACCCGGTTCTTCTAACAACTCTGACAACAATGGCACGCCTCGTGCGCCGCGTCCGGTCGATGAACCGCGTACGCCGAACCCGGGCAACACCATGTCAGAGCAGCTGGGCGACAAATAAGCTGCCGCTGTTGATGTCTTGTTTTAACCTTAAAACCCCGGGGCGCCCGCTCCGGGGTTTTTCTTTTTTAACCTCTTCAGTCTCAGGGATTTTGTGATGAAACTTGTAGCCCAGGGCTCAACCCTCGATCTCTCTCACCCCCACGTGATGGGTATTCTTAATGTGACGCCTGACTCCTTCTCCGATGGCGGCGCCCATAATTCGCTGATTGAGGCGGTGAAGCATGCCAATCTGATGATCAACGCCGGGGCGACCATCATTGATATCGGCGGTGAATCGACGCGGCCAGGGGCGGCTGAGGTTAGCGTGGAAGAGGAGCTTGCGCGGGTGATCCCGGTGGTGGAGGCTATCGCCCAGCGCTTTGAGGTGTGGATCTCCGTGGATACCTCCAAAGCGGAGGTTATCCGCGAATCCGCCCGGGCAGGGGCGCATATCATTAACGATATTCGTTCGCTGACCGAACTCGGCGCGCTGCAGGCTGCGGCGGACACCGGGCTGCCGGTGTGTCTGATGCATATGCAGGGACAGCCGAAAACCATGCAGGAGGCGCCGAAGTATGAGGATGTCTTCGCCGATGTGGAGCGCTTTTTTAATGAACACATCGTGCGCTGCGAACAGGCAGGGATCGCAAAAGAAAAATTGCTGCTCGACCCGGGATTCGGTTTCGGTAAAAATCTCACCCACAATTATCAATTGCTGGCCAGGCTGGGAGAGTTTCATCACTTTGGTCTGCCGCTGCTGGTCGGTATGTCGCGTAAGTCGATGGTAGGTCAGTTGCTGAACGTCGGGCCGTCGGAACGGCTGAACGGCAGCCTGGCGTGTGCCGTCATTGCAGCAATGCAGGGCGCGCAGATTATCCGCGTCCATGATGTCAAAGAAACGGTAGAAGCGCTGCGCGTGGTGGAAGCCACTCTCGCCGCTAAGGGAAAAAAACGTTATGAGTAACCGCAAGTATTTTGGCACCGATGGTATTCGTGGCCGCGTCGGCGATGCGCCGATCACTCCGGAATTTGTGCTTAAGCTCGGCTGGGCGGCGGGCAAAGTGTTAGCGCGTCACGGCTCGCGTAAAATTATCATCGGCAAGGATACCCGTATTTCGGGCTATATGCTGGAATCGGCGCTGGAAGCCGGGCTGGCGGCAGCGGGGCTCTCTGCGTCGTTCACCGGGCCAATGCCAACGCCGGCGATCGCCTACCTGACGCGCGCCTTTCGCGCCGAGGCGGGGATCGTCATCTCCGCTTCACATAACCCTTTCTACGACAACGGCATCAAGTTCTTCTCCATTGAGGGCACCAAGCTGCCGGATGATGTGGAAGAGGCGATTGAAGCCGAAATGGAGAAAGAACTCACCTGTGTGGACTCGGCTGAGCTGGGTAAAGCCAGCCGCATCGTCGATGCCGCAGGCCGCTACATTGAGTTTTGTAAAGGCACCTTTCCTAACGAGCTGAGCCTCTCCACGCTGAAAGTGGTGGTGGACTGTGCACACGGCGCAACCTACCACATCGCGCCCAATGTTTTCCGCGAACTGGGCGCCCAGGTTATCGCGATGGGCTGCGAGCCTGACGGCCTCAACATCAACGAAGAGGTCGGGGCCACCGACGTGCGGGCGCTGCAGGCGCGCGTGCTGGCGGAAAAAGCCGATCTGGGCATTGCCTACGATGGCGATGGCGATCGGGTGATCATGGTTGACCACGAAGGCAATAAAGTCGATGGTGACCAGATCCTCTACATCATCGCCCGGGAAGGGCTGCGTCAGGGACAGCTGCGCGGCGGCGCCGTCGGTACGCTGATGAGCAATATGGGCCTGGAGCTGGCGCTCAAGCAGCTGGGCATCCCGTTTGCCCGCGCTAAGGTGGGTGACCGCTATGTGCTGGAGATGCTCCAGGAAAAAGGCTGGCGCATCGGTGCGGAAAACTCCGGCCATGTGATCCTGCTGGATAAAACCACCACCGGCGATGGCATCGTCGCCAGTTTGCAGGTGGTTGCGGCGATGGTACGCAACCATATGAGCCTGCATGACCTGTGCAGCGGCATGAAGATGTTCCCTCAGCTGCTGGTGAATGTGCGCTTTACCGAGGGCAGCGGTAACCCTCTGGAGAATGAGCATGTCAAAGCGGTGACCGCAGAAGTGGAAGCGGCGTTAGGTAAGCGTGGCCGCGTCCTGTTGCGTAAATCGGGTACGGAACCGCTGATCCGCGTCATGGTGGAAGGCGAGCATGAAGATCAGGTGCACGAGTTTGCGCATCGCATCGCCGAAGCGGTAAAAAGCGTCTAAGCTTGCCGGCTAAGTGGTTAAAAAGGCGGCGCTTGCCGCCTTTTTTATGATCGAACACCGGCTTTTTGCTGTTTTTTTCTGCAGTTGATACAATGTGTCGAAATTGCCCTTGCGAAGGTCATTCGCTTTGGTTAGTATTCACACCCGCTTCAGTGGGAAACGTTAAAACGTCCCGCTTTATTGGTCGAAGCACTTGGTATGCGGCGAATCCGCAAGGAACAGGTTGATTATGTACGAAGCTCTTTTGGTTGTTTTCCTTATTGTAGCGATTGGCCTCGTAGGTCTGGTTATGCTGCAGCAAGGTAAAGGCGCTGATATGGGAGCCTCCTTCGGTGCAGGCGCTTCCGGCACACTGTTTGGGTCCAGCGGTTCTGGTAACTTCATGACCCGTATGACCGGCATCCTGGCTGCGCTGTTCTTCATCATCAGTCTGGCGCTGGGTAACATCAACAGCAACAAGACCAGTAAAGGAAGTGAGTGGGATAACCTGAGCGCGCCGAAAACAGAGCAAACTCAGCCAACTGCGCCGGCTCAGCCGACCAGCGATATCCCGCACTAAGTATTCTGTACCGAGGTGGTGGAATTGGTAGACACGCTACCTTGAGGTGGTAGTGCCCTAACGGGCTTGTGGGTTCGAGTCCCATCCTCGGTACCAATATTCCAGAAAAAAGACGCTGAAAAGCGTCTTTTTTTGTTTTTATCCCCACCGGTCATTTATTAATAAACATCTCTTCACTGGCTCCCGCCTTTTACTGTCGTTAAAGTCGCCACGTCTAATCAACAGAGGTGAAGTGACACAATGAACAAGATCGGGTTGCTTATCGTCGCCGGCGCGCTCGGTTTAGCGGGATGCAGTTCAACATCGCCATCCAAAACGGTGGAGACGATTAATGCGCTAACCGTACCGGTATCATACAGTGAGCCTGGCGTTGCAGCGAATAATCCCCAGGCGGTGACGCGCTATTTCCAGGACAATACGGCACTGATTGGCCGCCTTAACCATTCATTGAAAAGCAATTATCTGCAGGATGTTGAGCGCCGCGATGTGTTCGACAGACACAGCGAGGCGTATCAGGTGTATGGCGCTCTGACCCGCCTGGAGCAGATGGCGTCCATGAATGAGGTTTACCGCAAAGAGAATAATGTTGCTGGCCTGCAGGAGATTAACCGCGTACTGAAAAGCGTGCCGCAGGCCAGTTAAGAATGAAGCAGGGACTGCCGGATGGCAATCCCTGTGCATGGATTAAAAGCGGAAGTTAACCCCGGCGTAGGCCCCGTCGGCGAGGGTGTTGTCGCGATGGCCGTCTTTCCCCGCCATATCGATATATCGATAGCCTGCTTCGATATTCAGCGACGGCAGCACGTTAAGGCGTACCCCGGCATTGGCCTCCACATAATCATCGACGCCGCTGGACATCGAGTCCGGCGAGTAATAACCCTCACCGAAGAGCGTGAAGTACTGGCCGAGAGGAAGCTCTGCTCCGCCACCCGCGGCGATGGCGTAGCCTTCATCCCCATCTTTAGGGTTCAGATAGATGCCTTTACCGCCCAGCGTCATCAGGAAAGGCCCGAGGTTGAAGTTATAACCCATACCCAGTCCAATAGTGTCGCCGTCATTGTCACTATGCGCCCACTGGGTATTGAACGTCATTCCAGGTTCCCCGGCGCCAAAGCTGGCAGACAGATTGGTAAACTCGCTACCGGCTTCACCATGCAGATTAACGGATGCGCAGGCGGCGCCGCTGGCCCCCACAGCGATCATCAAGGCTACCATTTTTGGAGCAATAGACTTCATTGTTGAATTCCTTCAGATAAAAAAAAGCCCGATACGGGTGTTCGGGCAAAATTAACGGGTTTTTGGATCTCATCGTTATGGTCGAGCAGGCGGTAGGAGAGGGGATCAACTCCCGCTACCGCTGCTCACGCCTGGCCGATTGCCGGCGGCATATCCTGCACCTGCGCAGGCCCGGCGATGCACGCCTTGGCTGTCTGCTGGTCGTACCCGGCACAGGATGTCCTCCGGTAACTCAGGTATTTAGCTTAAAATTATTTTTTTGTTACCGTTAGCGTTTATTGGTTTAAATTTAAACAACTTCAGCTGTGAGATGAATAGCCACAAATGACAGAGGTTGGCGCGAGTCAGAATTTTTCAGGAAGTGAGGCAATGCTTTGTAAATAACCCCCCCGGGCAAAGGCAATATAACCGCCTTTCTTTAAGGCTGACAAGACATTAAGAATACTGCTGCGTGAGAGATGAGTCCGGTCCTGAATATATTCAAGAATAGATACGCGCTGTCGTGTCTCTTCGGTTAAGAGCATCATTTCCAGCAGATGGTTACGGATCACCGAATAGGTTCGCTGTTGCAAGACCAGATCGTCACGATACACCATATACGAGGTATGATAGGCCAGCAGGATTGTCACTTCTTCCCACAGATTATGCTGACGAAATAGCGCCGACGCCAGATCGTAGTCGATACGTAGCAGCTCGGATGAGACCTCTGCACGCAGGCTATGACTGCGGCTGGGCTGCAGCATTTCCGCCACGCCGAAAAGGTGGGGTTCATAGACGGTCACCATCAAGAGCCTGTCGGAATTACGAATAATCGACAACTCGCCTTTTTTAAAAATAAAGAGCTGGGTTTTGCCTTTATATTCCCACGTAAGTCTTTTTCTGGCGATCGCATTAACGGGCGTCGCGTGTGGCTCAAGCACATCGATCAATCGGTCAATGGCCTTCTGCGGCCTGATAGGCGGTTTAATATTCATGATGTTTATCACCAGATACGAATTAATCAATTGAGGATATTATAGTCAACAATTTTGCTGACCAGGCGATAAGGAAATAATGCCTCTTTTCGAATTTTCTGGTGCGGACTGGTAACAAAAAATAAAAAAGCCGGCGGAGAGCCGCCGGCAGAGAGCAAACATCGTCAGGCGATTATTTGCCTTTGTTTTCCAGATTTTCAACCTGCGGTAAACCCGTCGCTGAGGAGGCGCTCAGCAGGCCAGACTGCGCGTAGCCGAACAGCTTCTCGCGGGTATCGGTGATATCCAGATTACGCATGGTCAGCTGGCCGATACGGTCTTCAGCGGTAAACATGGAATCGCCTTTTTCCATGGTCAGACGCTCTGCTTTATAGGTCAGGTTGTCTGATACCGTATTGAGGATCGAGTAGTCGTTGCCGCGACGCAGCTCAAGGGTGACTTCGCCGGTGATCTGGCTGGCGACCCAGCGCTGCAGCGAATCACGCAGCATCAGCGCCTGGGAATCGAACCAGCGGCCCTGATACAGCAGACGGCCCAGCTGGCGACCGTGAGCGTGATATTGCTCAATAGTATCTTCGTTATGAATACCGGTCAGCAGACGCTCGTAAGCGATATGCAGCAGCGCCATCCCCGGGGCTTCATAAATGCCGCGGCTTTTCGCTTCGATAATCCGGTTTTCGATCTGGTCGCTCATGCCCAGGCCGTGACGACCGCCGATGCGGTTGGCTTCCAGCATCATCTCGACGTCATCGGCGAAGGTTTTGCCATTAAGCGCTACCGGGTGACCCTGCTCAAAACGTACGGTGACCTCTTCCGCAGGGATCTTCACGTTTTCGTCCCAGAACTTCACGCCCATAATCGGGTTGACGATCTTGACGCTGGAATTCAGAAACTCCAGATCTTTCGCTTCGTGGGTAGCGCCGAGCATGTTGGAGTCGGTGGAATAGGCTTTCTCGACCGACATCTTGTAGTCAAAGCCGCAGGCGATCATAAATTCGGACATTTCGTGACGGCCGCCGAGTTCATTGATGAAATCGCTGTCCAGCCACGGTTTGTAGATCTGCAGTTCAGCGTTGGTCAGCAGGCCGTAGCGATAGAAACGTTCGATATCGTTGCCTTTATAGGTGCTGCCATCGCCCCAGATGTTGACGCCGTCTTCTTTCATTGCCGCTACCAGCATGGTGCCGGTGACAGCGCGGCCCAGCGGCGTGGTGTTGAAGTAGGTCAACCCGCCGGTGGTGTTATGGAAAGCGCCACACTGAATCGCGGCGATCCCTTCTGCGACCAGCTGTTTGCGGCAGTCGATCAGACGGGCGCCTTCGGCGCCGTACTCTTTCGCGCGGCGCGGAATAGCATCGTAATCGTCTTCGTCCGGTTGACCCAGGTTAGCGGTATATGCATAAGGCACGGCGCCTTTTTTGCGCATCCATAACAGCGCGGCGCTGGTATCCAGTCCACCAGAGAAAGCGATACCAATACGTTGACCAACCGGGAGATGCTTGAGAATCGTCGTCATAAAATAAAACCCTGCTCGATAGACTGTGGTGAGTTCGACTCAACAACCTTAACCGCATTTTTATGCATTAATTGTGAGTATTCATTTAACCATCTTTTACTGGTGACAGGAAGGGCTTCATCATCTTTTTGCTAAAAAAGCCTGAAATACCAGCACAAACGGCAATCGGGGGCGATAAAATGCATGTTGACAAAATATACTAATTGTCGTTACAATTCATCCCGATTTTATGTCCCGTCTTCGGTACCAAATCCCAGCAGTATTTGCGTCTTTTGCTCAAAAAGAGTAAAATATGCCACGTTTCAGGCGCGGGGTGGAGCAGCCTGGTAGCTCGTCGGGCTCATAACCCGAAGGTCGTCGGTTCAAATCCGGCCCCCGCAACCACTTTCCCATTAAGTACTTTTTCAAATATACTGTGAGGACTAGGTGTCCTTCGTAGCCGAATTTGAAAGAATTCTTGCGGAAGGTGTTCCAGATCGCCATGGCGATCTCAGGGTTCAGTTATCTAAAGCCCCGATTTATCGGGGTTTTTTGTTATCTGACTTCAGAATAACTGGGCTATACGCCCTTTTTTTATGTCTTGGGGGTGGGTTTGTCCACATTAGAGCAAAAATTGACAGAGATGCTCACTGCGCCGGTTGAAGCGCTTGGCTTTGAGCTGGTCGGCATCGAATTTATTCGCGGTCGCACATCCACACTGCGCATCTATATTGATAGTGAAGATGGCATCAACGTTGATGATTGTGCTGATGTGAGCCACCAGGTAAGCGCCGTCATGGATGTCGAAGACCCGATCACTGTCGCTTACAACCTGGAAGTCTCTTCGCCTGGTCTCGACCGTCCGATGTTCACCGCCGAACACTATCAACGTTTCACTGGCGAAGAAGTTGCGCTGGTGCTGCGCATGGCGGTTCAGAACCGTCGCAAATGGCAGGGCATTATCAAAGCGGTAGACGGTGAAATGATCACGGTAACCGTCGAAGGCAAAGATGAAGTGTTCGCGCTGAGTAACATCCAGAAGGCGAACCTGGTTCCCCACTTTTAACAGTCTGGATTGAGGTGAAAGGCCCCGATGAACAAAGAAATTTTGGCTGTTGTTGAAGCCGTTTCCAACGAAAAAGCGCTGCCGCGTGAGAAAATTTTCGAAGCGCTGGAAAGCGCGCTGGCAACGGCCACCAAGAAAAAATACGAACAAGAGATCGACGTTCGCGTTGAAATCGACCGCAAGAGCGGCGATTTCGACACTTTCCGTCGCTGGCTGGTTGTAGAAGAAGTCACCCAGCCGACGCGCGAGATCACGCTGGAAGCCGCGCGTTTCGAAGATGAAAGCATGAACGTCGGCGACTACGTCGAAGATCAGATTGAATCTGTCACCTTCGACCGCATCACCACCCAGACCGCTAAACAGGTTATCGTGCAGAAAGTTCGCGAAGCCGAGCGCGCGATGGTGGTCGATCAGTTCCGCGAGCACGAAGGTGAGATCATCACCGGCGTGGTGAAAAAAGTGAACCGCGACAACATCACTCTGGATCTGGGCAACAACGCTGAAGCCGTGATCCTGCGTGAAGATATGCTGCCGCGTGAAAACTTCCGTCCGGGCGACCGCATTCGCGGCGTACTGTACGCCGTCCGTCCGGAAGCGCGTGGCGCCCAGCTGTTCGTGACCCGTTCCAAACCTGAGATGCTGATCGAACTGTTCCGCATCGAAGTGCCGGAAATCGGTGAAGAAGTGCTGGAGATCAAAGCGGCAGCTCGCGATCCGGGCTCTCGTGCCAAAATCGCGGTGAAAACCAACGACAAGCGTATCGACCCGGTTGGCGCTTGCGTCGGTATGCGCGGCGCGCGCGTGCAGGCGGTATCCACCGAGCTGGGCGGCGAGCGTATCGATATCGTCCTCTGGGATGATAACCCGGCGCAGTTCGTGATTAACGCTATGGCGCCGGCAGACGTCGCGTCCATCGTGGTGGATGAAGATAAACACACCATGGATATCGCGGTAGAAGCGGGCAACCTGGCGCAGGCGATTGGCCGTAACGGTCAGAACGTCCGCCTGGCCTCGCAGCTTAGCGGCTGGGAACTCAACGTGATGACCGTTGACGATCTGCAGGCTAAGCACCAGGCGGAAGCGCATGCCGCTATCGATACCTTCACCAAATATCTAGATATTGATGAAGATTTCGCGACAGTGCTGGTTGAAGAAGGCTTCTCCTCACTGGAAGAGCTGGCCTATGTGCCGATGAAAGAACTGCTGGAAATCGACGGTCTGGATGAAGCCACCGTTGAAGCACTTCGTGAGCGTGCGAAAAACGCACTGACTACGCTGGCGCTGGCTCAGGAAGAAAGCCTGGGAGATAACAAACCTGCCGATGATCTGTTGAATCTCGAAGGTCTGGATCGTGCCCTGGCATTCAAACTGGCTGCCCGTGGTGTTTGTACGCTGGAAGATCTCGCCGAGCAGGGCGTTGATGACCTGGCTGATATCGAAGGGATGACCGACGAGAAAGCTGGCGAGCTCATCATGGCCGCTCGCAACATTTGTTGGTTCGGCGACGAAGCGTAATAAACTGTAGCAGGAAGGAACAGCATGACAGATGTGACTATTAAAGCGCTGGCCTCAGAGATTCAGACCTCTGTGGATCGCCTGATACAGCAATTTGCTGACGCAGGCATCCGCAAAACGGCTGATGATTCTGTGACCTCGCAAGAGAAACAAACTTTGTTGACGCACCTGAACCGTGAGCACGGTTCGGCGCCAGACAAGCTGACGTTACAGCGTAAGACGCGCAGTACGTTGAATATTCCAGGTACCGGTGGAAAGAGTAAATCGGTACAAATCGAAGTCCGCAAGAAACGCACCTTTGTGAAACGCGATCCGCAAGAGGCTGAACGCCTGGCCGCGGAAGAGCAGGCGCAGCGTGAAGCGGAAGAGCAGGCCCGTCGTGAAGCTGAAGAAGCAGCGAAACGCGAGGCGCAATTAAAAGCTGAACGTGAGGCCGCAGAACAAGCTAAACGTGAAGTCGCTGATAAAGCGAAACGTGAAGCTGCGGAAAAAGACAAAGTGAGCAATCAACATACCGACGAAATGACCAAAACCGCCCAGGCTGAAAAGATCCGTCGCGAGAACGAAGCCGCGGAACTGAAGCGCAAATCGGAAGAAGAAGCACGCCGCAAACTTGAAGAAGAAGCGCGCCGTGTAGCGGAAGAAGCACGCCGTATGGCAGAAGAAAACGAAAAAAATTGGTCTGAAACTTCAGACAGCCCGGAAGACACCAGCGACTATCACGTCACCACGTCACAGCATGCACGTCAGGCTGAAGATGATAACGATCGTGAAGTCGAAGGCGGCCGCAGCCGCAGCCGTAGCAGCAAAGCGGCGCGTCCGGCGAAGAAAGGCAACAAACACGCTGAATCTAAAGCCGATCGTGAAGAAGCCCGTGCGGCCGTTCGCGGCGGCAAAGGCGGTAAGCACCGTAAAGGTTCCGCTCTGCAGCAGGGCTTCCAGAAGCCGGCGCAGGCCGTTAACCGTGACGTCGTGATCGGCGAAACCATCACCGTTGGCGAACTGGCTAACAAGATGGCGGTGAAAGGTTCGCAGGTCATCAAAGCGATGATGAAGCTGGGCGCCATGGCGACCATCAACCAGGTCATCGACCAGGAAACCGCACAGCTGGTTGCCGAAGAGATGGGCCACAAAGTTATCCTGCGTCGTGAAAACGAGCTGGAAGAAGCGGTAATGAGCGACCGTGACACCGGCGCGGCGGCTGAACCGCGCGCACCGGTTGTGACCATCATGGGTCACGTTGACCACGGTAAAACCTCGCTGCTGGACTACATTCGTTCCACTAAGGTTGCCTCCGGCGAAGCGGGTGGTATTACCCAGCACATCGGTGCTTACCATGTAGAAACCGACAACGGCATGATCACCTTCCTGGATACCCCGGGCCACGCCGCGTTTACCTCCATGCGTGCTCGTGGTGCGCAGGCGACGGATATCGTGGTTCTGGTGGTGGCGGCAGACGACGGCGTGATGCCGCAGACTATCGAAGCTATCCAGCACGCCAAAGCGGCGCAGGTGCCGGTGGTGGTTGCGGTGAACAAGATCGATAAGCCTGAAGCCGATCCGGACCGTGTGAAGAACGAACTGTCCCAGTACGGCATCCTGCCGGAAGAGTGGGGCGGCGAGAGCCAGTTCGTCCACGTCTCCGCGAAAGCCGGTACCGGTATCGACGACCTGCTGGACGCGATCCTGCTGCAGGCTGAAGTACTCGAGCTGAAAGCGGTCCGTAACGGGATGGCGAGCGGCGCGGTGATCGAATCCTTCCTTGATAAAGGTCGTGGTCCGGTCGCTACCGTTCTGGTTCGCGAAGGTACGCTGCACAAGGGCGATATCGTTCTGTGCGGCTTCGAATACGGTCGTGTGCGTGCGATGCGTGACGAACTGGGTCGCGAAGTGCTGGAAGCGGGTCCGTCCATTCCGGTGGAAATCCTCGGCCTGTCCGGTGTGCCGGCTGCCGGTGATGAAGTGACCGTGGTTCGTGACGAGAAAAAAGCGCGTGAAGTGGCGCTGTATCGTCAGGGCAAATTCCGTGAAGTTAAGCTGGCGCGTCAGCAGAAATCTAAACTGGAAAACATGTTCGCTAACATGACCGAAGGCGAAGTTCACGAAGTGAACATCGTGCTGAAAGCGGACGTACAGGGTTCTGTCGAGGCGATTTCCGATTCCTTACTGAAACTGTCTACCGACGAAGTGAAAGTGAAGATCATCGGTTCCGGCGTAGGTGGTATCACCGAAACCGACGCCACCCTTGCTGCAGCATCCAACGCGATTCTGGTTGGCTTCAACGTTCGTGCCGATGCCTCTGCGCGTAAAGTTATCGAAGCGGAAAGCCTGGATCTGCGTTACTACTCCGTCATCTATAACCTGATCGACGAAGTGAAAGCGGCGATGAGCGGCATGCTGTCTCCGGAACTGAAACAGCAGATCATCGGTCTGGCTGAAGTGCGTGATGTCTTTAAATCGCCGAAATTCGGCGCCATCGCGGGCTGTATGGTTACCGAAGGGACGATCAAACGTCACAACCCAATCCGCGTGCTGCGTGACAACGTGGTTATCTATGAAGGCGAGCTGGAATCCCTGCGCCGCTTCAAAGATGACGTTAACGAAGTCCGTAACGGCATGGAATGTGGTATCGGTGTGAAGAACTACAACGACGTTCGCGTTGGCGATATGATCGAAGTGTTCGAAATCATCGAAATCCAGCGTAGCATCGATTAATCATCGGATGGCTAAGCCGCCGGGGAAGCGAAGCGCCACCCGGCAATCATTTTAAAAAGGGGCTTTAGGCCCCTTTTTTGTCTTTATTCTGGAGAATTTATTATGGCGAAAGAATTTGGTCGCCCGCAGCGCGTGGCCCAGGAGATGCAAAAAGAGATTGCTATCATCCTGCAGCGTGAAATCAAAGACCCGCGTCTGGGCATGATGACCACCGTTTCCGGTGTGGAAATGTCCCGTGACCTGGCCTATGCCAAGGTGTATGTCACCTTCCTCAACGACAAAGATGAAGCCGCGGTGAAAGCGGGCATCAAAGCGCTGCAGGAAGCCTCTGGCTTTATCCGCTCTCTGCTGGGGAAAGCGATGCGCCTGCGCATCGTGCCGGAGCTGACCTTCTTCTACGACAACTCACTGGTGGAAGGGATGCGTATGTCCAACCTGGTCACCAGCGTGGTGAAACACGACGATGAGCGTCGTGTGAACCCGGACGACAGCAAGGAGGACTGATGAGTCGTCCTCGTCGTCGCGGCCGCGACGTGCACGGCGTATTGCTGCTGGATAAGCCTCAGGGCGCCTCCAGCAACGATGTGCTGCAGAAAGTAAAGCGTATATATAACGCCAATCGCGCCGGACACACCGGCGCGCTGGATCCGCTGGCGACCGGTATGCTGCCGATCTGTCTTGGCGAAGCGACCAAGTTTTCCCAATACCTGCTGGACTCCGATAAGCGCTACCGCGTGATAGCTAAACTTGGCCAGCGCACCGATACCTCCGATGCCGATGGCCAAGTGGTGGAAGAGCGCCCGCTGACCTTTAGCGATGAACAGCTGGCGGCGGCGCTGGACAGCTTCCGCGGCGAGACGCAGCAGGTGCCGTCGATGTATTCGGCGTTGAAATATCAGGGCAAGAAGCTGTACGAATATGCCCGTCAGGGGATTGAGGTCCCGCGTGAAGCTCGGCCGATTACCGTTTATGAGCTGCTGTTTATTCGCCATGAAGGCGATGAACTGGAGCTGGAGATCCATTGTTCGAAGGGCACCTACATCCGGACGATTATCGATGATTTAGGTGAGAAGCTCGGCTGCGGCGCGCACGTGATTTTCCTGCGTCGCCTGGCGGTGAGCAAATACCCGGTTGAGCGGATGGTGACCCTCGAGCAGCTGCAGGCGCTGGTCGATCAGGCGGCGGCGCAGGATATTCCTGCCGCGCAGCTGCTCGATCCGCTGCTGATGCCCATGGACAGCCCGGCGTCGGACTATCCGCTGGTGACGATCCCGGAGACCTCCGCGGTCTACTTTAAAAACGGCAACCCGGTACGTCAGTCAGGCGCGCCGCTTAACGGGCTGGTGCGGGTGATGGAAAGTGAATCCGGCAAGTTTCTCGGCATGGGCGAAATTGACGATGAAGGCCGCGTGGCGCCGCGTCGTCTGGTGGTGGAATACCCGGCGTAAGCGCTTTTCTTGCGATAAAAGCCTGCTACGAGTAGAATATCGCCGCTTAACGTCCGCTAAAGTGTTTTAACATTTTCGGGCGTTGCATCAGGGGTCGCTGAATTAGAGATCGGCACCCTTTCTTTCTTTTAATTTTGGAGTTCTAAAATGTCTCTAAGCGTTGAAGCTAAAGCAAAAATCGTTTCTGAGTTTGGTCGTGGCGAAAACGACAGCGGTTCTACCGAAGTTCAGGTTGCACTGCTGACTGCACAGATCAACCACCTGCAGGGCCACTTTGCAGAGCACAAAAAAGATCACCACAGCCGTCGTGGTCTGCTGCGCATGGTTTCTCAGCGTCGTAAACTGCTCGACTACCTGAAACGTAAAGATGTTGCACGTTACTCTGCGCTGATCGAGCGTCTGGGTCTGCGTCGCTAATTCTGCGAGTTTCAGAAAAAGGGGCCTGACGGCCCCTTTTTTCGACCGGGCGGCAGCAATTCATTCAAAACTCATGTATTGTTGCTAGTAATGATCTTCATGCAGAGGTTCGCGCGGCTAATGAGAGGCTTCATCCGCAGGGGCGGGTAAAGGTTGTCATTAGTCGCGAGGATGCAGAGGATCGGGTCAATAGACGCTATGTCGTAGATATGGCGTGATTTATAGATAAAAAGGATAGAATTTTGCTTAATCCGATCGTTCGTAAATTCCAGTACGGCCAGCATACCGTGACCCTGGAAACCGGCATGATGGCGCGCCAGGCAACGGCCGCTGTAATGGTTAGCATGGATGACACTGCGGTATTTGTGACCGTTGTGGGCCAGAAAAAAGCGAAGCCAGGCCAGGACTTTTTCCCGCTGACGGTTAACTACCAGGAGCGTACCTACGCTGCCGGTAAAATCCCAGGTGGTTTCTTCCGTCGTGAAGGCCGCCCAAGCGAAGGCGAAACCCTGATCGCGCGTCTGATTGACCGCCCGGTTCGCCCGCTGTTCCCGGAAGGCTTCGTTAACGAAGTTCAGGTTATCGCCACCGTGGTTTCCGTTAACCCGCAGGTTAACCCGGATATCGTCGCGATGATCGGCGCTTCCGCAGCGCTGTCCCTGTCTGGTATTCCGTTCAATGGCCCAATCGGCGCCGCGCGCGTGGGTTACATCAACGACCAGTACGTACTGAACCCAACCCAGGAAGAGCTGAAGTCCAGCAAACTGGATCTGGTGGTTGCCGGTACTGAAGCGGCCGTGCTGATGGTGGAATCCGAAGCGGAACTGCTGAGCGAAGACCAGATGCTGGGCGCGGTGGTCTTTGGCCACGAGCAGCAGCAGATTGTTATTCAGAACATCAACGACCTGGTGAAAGAAGCCGGTAAACCGCGTTGGGACTGGCAGCCGGAAGCCGTCAACGAAGCGCTGAACGCGCGCGTGGCTGCGCTGGCTGAATCCCGCCTGAGCGATGCTTACCGTATCACCGACAAACAAGAGCGTTACGCTCAGGTTGATGTGATCAAATCTGAAACCATCGCTACGCTGGTTGCAGAAGATGAAACCCTGGACGCTAACGAACTGGGTGAAATCCTGCACGCTATCGAGAAAAACGTGGTTCGTAGCCGCGTGCTGGCCGGTGAGCCGCGTATCGATGGCCGCGAAAAAGATATGATCCGTGGTCTGGACGTTCGTACCGGCGTTCTGCCGCGTACTCACGGTTCCGCACTGTTCACCCGTGGCGAAACGCAGGCGCTGGTTACCGCGACTCTGGGTACCGCACGCGATGCGCAGAACATCGACGAACTGATGGGCGAGCGTACCGACTCCTTCCTGTTCCACTACAACTTCCCTCCGTACTCCGTAGGCGAAACTGGCATGGTGGGATCTCCGAAGCGTCGTGAAATCGGTCACGGTCGTCTGGCTAAGCGCGGCGTTCTGGCCGTGATGCCGACTATCGACGAATTCCCGTACACCGTTCGCGTGGTGTCTGAAATCACCGAATCCAACGGCTCTTCTTCCATGGCTTCCGTCTGTGGTGCCTCTCTGGCGCTGATGGATGCTGGTGTGCCGGTGAAAGCCGCCGTGGCGGGTATCGCCATGGGCCTGGTGAAAGAAGGCGACAACTTCGTCGTGCTGTCTGACATCCTCGGTGACGAAGACCACCTTGGCGATATGGACTTCAAAGTAGCGGGTTCCCGCGACGGTATCTCTGCGCTGCAGATGGATATCAAAATTGAAGGTATCACCAAAGAAATCATGCAGGTTGCATTGAACCAGGCTAAAGGTGCGCGTCTGCACATCCTGGGCGTGATGGAGCAGGCGATTAACGCGCCGCGCGGCGACATCTCTGAATTCGCACCGCGCATCCACACCATCAAGATCAACCCGGACAAGATCAAAGACGTTATCGGTAAAGGCGGTTCTGTTATCCGTGCCCTGACCGAAGAGACCGGTACCACCATCGAAATCGAAGATGACGGTACCGTGAAGATCGCAGCGACCGACGGCGACAAAGCACAACATGCAATCCGTCGTATCGAAGAGATCACCGCTGAGATCGAAGTTGGCCGTATCTACAATGGTAAAGTGACCCGTATCGTTGACTTTGGCGCGTTCGTTGCCATCGGCGGCGGTAAAGAAGGTCTGGTTCACATCTCGCAGATCGCCGACAAGCGCGTTGAGAAAGTGACTGACTACCTGCAGATGGGTCAGGAAGTACCGGTTAAGGTTCTGGAAGTTGACCGCCAGGGCCGTGTCCGTCTGAGCATCAAAGAAGCAACTGAACAGACTCCGTCTGCCGCAGCGCCGGAAGTTCCGGCTGCCGAGCAGGGCGAGTAAGGTTGCCGTTAGCCCTCCGCTTTTGCGGAGGGCGTTTTACGGGCAGGACGCCTCGTTTGCAGCCGGGGAACAGGACGTTCATCCAATCGTTGTCTTCGGGAGTGGGAAATGAAGCCTTTTTTGCGCTGGTGTTTCGTGGCGACAGCTCTCACGCTGGCAGGATGCAGTAGCACCGCCTGGCGTAAGGACGCCGTCCTCGCAGTACCATTGCAACCGACTTTACAGCAAGAAGTGATTCTGGCACGTATGGAACAAATTCTTGCCAGTCGGGCTTTATCCGATGACGAACGCGCACAGCTTTTATATGAGCGCGGAGTGTTGTATGATAGTCTCGGTCTGAGGGCATTAGCGCGAAATGATTTTTCACAAGCGCTGGCAATCCGACCCGATATGCCTGAAGTATTCAATTACTTAGGCATTTACTTAACGCAGGCAGGCAATTTTGATGCTGCCTATGAAGCGTTTGATTCTGTACTTGAGCTTGATCCAACTTACAACTACGCGCACTTGAACCGCGGTATCGCCCTGTATTACGGCGGCCGGGCTAAGTTAGCGCAAGATGATCTGCTGGCGTTTTATCAAGACGATCCCAATGATCCTTTCCGTAGCCTGTGGCTTTATATCGCCGAGCGTAAACTCGACGAGAAGCGGGCGCTTGAAGCACTCAGAGAGCGCTTAGACAAGTCGGACAAAGAGCAATGGGGATGGAACATTGTCGAGTTCTACCTTGGCGACATTAGCGAAAAAGAGCTGATGACTCGTCTGAAGGCAGACGCAACGGATAACACCTCGCTCGCTGAGCATCTCAGTGAAACCAACTTCTATTTAGGTAAGTACTACCTAAGTCTGGGGGACAAGGACAGCGCTACGGCACTGTTCAAACTGGCGGTCGCCAACAACGTACATAACTACGTTGAGCACCGATACGCATTGTTGGAATTATCGCTCTTGGGCCAGGAGCAAGATGACCTGGCAGAATCGGACCAGCAATAGCTGACGAACACATCAGCCCATAGTTTTTTGCTTGCCATCACCTTCGCGGGTGAGGGCGTTGTTGTTCGTTAATACACCTACTTTGAGCCGGTTCACACTTTTCAATGAAAATTACCGTAAATTTTCACGATGAGTTATGTAGACTGGCCGCCATTAATTTTGAGGCACACGTACTACATGGCTGAATTCGAAACCACTTTTGCAGATCTGGGCCTGAAGGCTCCTATCCTTGAAGCGCTTACCGATCTGGGTTACGAAAAACCATCTCCGATCCAGGCTGAGTGCATTCCGCATCTGCTGGACGGCCGCGACGTTCTGGGTATGGCCCAGACCGGTAGCGGTAAAACCGCAGCGTTCTCTTTACCGCTGCTGAACAACATCGATCCTGAGCTGAGAGCACCACAGATCCTGGTGCTGGCGCCGACCCGCGAGCTGGCGGTACAGGTTGCTGAAGCAATGACGGAATTCTCTAAACATATGCGCGGCGTAAACGTGGTTGCCCTGTACGGCGGCCAGCGTTATGACGTGCAGCTGCGCGCCCTGCGTCAGGGTCCGCAGATCGTTGTCGGTACCCCGGGTCGTCTGCTGGACCACCTGAAGCGCGGCACCCTGGACCTCTCTAAACTGAGCGGCCTGGTACTGGATGAAGCAGATGAAATGCTGCGCATGGGCTTTATCGAAGACGTAGAAACCATTATGGCGCAGATCCCGGAAGGGCATCAGACCGCGCTGTTCTCCGCCACCATGCCGGAAGCGATCCGTCGCATTACCCGCCGCTTTATGAAAGAGCCGCAGGAAGTGCGTATTCAGTCCAGCGTGACGACTCGTCCGGACATCAGCCAGAGCTACTGGACTGCCTACGGCATGCGTAAAAACGAAGCGCTGGTGCGTTTCCTGGAAGCGGAAGATTTTGATGCGGCGATTATCTTCGTCCGTACCAAAAACGCGACCCTGGAAGTGGCTGAAGCGCTGGAGCGTAACGGCTACAACAGCGCGGCGCTGAACGGCGACATGAACCAGGCGCTGCGTGAGCAGACCCTGGAGCGTCTGAAAGACGGTCGTCTGGATATCCTGATTGCGACTGACGTTGCAGCCCGTGGTCTGGACGTTGAGCGTATCAGCCTGGTGGTGAACTACGACATCCCGATGGATTCCGAGTCTTACGTTCACCGTATCGGCCGTACCGGCCGTGCGGGCCGCGCCGGCCGCGCGCTGCTGTTCGTTGAGAACCGCGAGCGTCGTCTGCTGCGCAACATCGAACGTACGATGAAGCTGACCATTCCGGAAGTTGAACTGCCGAACGCAGAGCTGCTGAGCAAACGTCGTCTGGAAAAATTCGCCGCGAAAGTCCAGCAGCAGCTGGAAAGCAGCGATCTGGACCAGTACCGTGCGCTGCTGGCGAAAATCCAGCCGACGGCGGAAGGCGAAGAGCTGGACGTGGAAACGCTGGCTGCTGCGCTGCTGAAAATGGCCCAGGGCGAACGCTCGCTGATCGTGCCGCCGGATGCGCCGATGCGTCCGCGTCGTGAGTTCCGTGACCGTGACGATCGCTTCGAGCGTCGTGGCGACCGCAACGACCGCGCTCCGCGTGGCGATCGCGAAGATCGTCCGAAGCGTGAGCGTCGTGACGTAGGCGATATGGAACTGTATCGCATTGAAGTGGGTCGCGATGACGGTGTTGAAGTACGTCATATCGTTGGCGCGATCGCTAACGAAGGCGATATCAGCAGCCGTTACATCGGTAACATCAAGCTGTTCGCTTCTCACTCCACCATCGAACTGCCGAAAGGGATGCCGGGCGAAGTGCTGCAGCACTTTACTCGTACCCGCATCCTGAACAAGCCGATGAACATGCAGCTGCTGGGCGATGCGCAGCCGCGCACCGAACGTCGTGGCGGCGGTGAACGTCGTGAAGGCGGTCGTAGCTTCGGCGGTGAGCGTCGTGAAGGCGGTCGTGGCTTCGGTGGCGAGCGTCGTGAAGGTGGTCGTGGTGATGGTCGTCGTTTCAGCGGCGAACGTCGTGAAGGCCGTGCGCCGCGTCGTGACGATGCATCCGCGCCGCGCCGCGATGACTCTGCCGGTCGCCGTCGCTTCGGTGGCGATGCGTAATTAACGCAGCCCGCTAGCGTAAACTAAATAATACAGCCCCGATCGTCATGATTGGGGCTTTTTTTATTTCTTTTGTACTCGTGTACTGGTACAGTGCATCACACCCATCGTGGGAAAGTATTTTTGACTGGAGATTTCGGTAAATGGCGACACTAACCACTACGGCAACCCGTCCGTCCCTGTTTGGCGGCGTGGTGATCATCGGCGGCACGATTATCGGCGCGGGCATGTTCTCGCTGCCGGTGGTGATGTCCGGCGCGTGGTTTTTCTGGTCGCTGGCGGCGCTGGTCTTCACCTGGTTCTGCATGTTGCACTCTGGTCTGATGATCCTCGAGGCCAACCTTAACTACCGGATCGGCTCCAGCTTCGACACCATTACCAAAGATCTGCTCGGCAAGGGCTGGAACCTGGTCAACGGCGTGTCGATCGCCTTTGTGCTATATATTCTGACCTACGCCTATATTTCAGCCAGCGGCTCGATACTGCATCATACGTTTAGCGAGATGTCGCTGAACGTACCGGCGCGGGCGGCGGGTTTTGGCTTTGCGCTGCTGGTGGCATTTATCGTCTGGATGAGCACCAAAGCGGTGAGCCGCATGACGGCTATCGTGCTTGGCGCCAAGGTGATCACTTTCTTCCTGACCTTCGGCAGTCTGCTGGGGCACGTCGAGCCGGCGACGCTGTTTAACGTCGCGGAAAAGAACGCCTCCTATGCGCCATACCTGCTGATGACGCTGCCGTTCTGCCTGGCCTCGTTTGGCTACCACGGCAACGTGCCGAGCCTGATGAAATACTACGGAAAAGATCCACGTACCATCATCCGCTGCTTAACCTACGGTACGCTGCTGGCGCTGGGTCTGTACGTGGTCTGGCTGCTGGTGACGATGGGCAATATCCCGCGCCCGCAGTTTATCGACATCGCGCAGAAGGGCGGCAACATTGATGTGCTGGTGCAGGCCCTGAGCGGGGTGCTGAACAGCCGGAGCCTGGATCTGCTGCTGGTGGTGTTCTCTAACTTTGCCGTCGCCAGCTCGTTCCTTGGCGTCACGCTGGGGCTGTTCGACTACCTGGCGGATCTGTTTGGCTTTGACGACAGCGCGCTGGGGCGCTTTAAAACTGCGCTGCTGACCTTTATTCCGCCGATGATTGGCGGGTTGGTGAAACCCGATGGCTTCCTCTACGCCATCGGCTATGCCGGCCTGGCGGCGACGATCTGGGCGGCGATTGTACCGGCGCTGCTGGCTCGCGCCTCGCGTAAACGCTTCGGCAGCCCACAGTTCCGCGTATGGGGCGGAACACCGATGATTGTGCTGATCCTGCTGTTTGGCCTGGGCAATGCGGTCGTGCACATTCTGTCGAGCGTTAATCTGCTGCCGGTTTACCAGTAAGAGGCTTACCCGGTGGCGCGACGTCCACCGGGCCTGGATTTTGATTAACCCAACAATTCCTCTTTCACCTGCATCGCTAAATCGAAAGAATGCAGGCGCGCCTGGTGGTCGAAGATCTGGCCATTGACCATGATTTCGTCCGCCTCGGTTTCCCGCAAAATCGACTCCAGGCCGTGGCGGACTTTGGTTTTATCACCCACCAGCGACATGCGCAGCGCCTGCTGCACGCCATACTGCTCGGACGCTGACCACAGCTGATGCATATTTTCCACCGGCGGCGGTAGCTGTCCGGTTTCGCCGCGACGTAGCTTCACAAACGCCTGCTGCATGGAAGTGAAGAGAAACTCCGCATCGCGGTTGCTGTCGGCGGCGATGATATTAATGCACACCATGGCATACGGTTTTTCCAGCCGCGCTGAGGGCGTAAAGTTGCTGCGATACAGGTGCAGGGCCTGGAACAGCATATCCGGCGCGAAGTGAGAAGCGAATGCGAACGGCAGGCCGAGCTGCGCCGCCAGCTGGGCGCTGTAGAGGCTTGAGCCCAGCAGCCACACCGGAATTCGTTCGCCATAGCCCGGAACCGGGCGCACGTGCGGGTTCGGATCGCGGGCGTCAAACCAGTCCACCAGTTCCGCCACATCGCGCGGGAAGTTATCGACATCGCCGCTCATATGGCGACGCAGGGCGCGCATGGTGGGCTGATCGCTGCCCGGCGCGCGGCCAAGGCCGAGATCGATGCGTCCCGGGTAGAGCGTATTGAGCGTACCGAACTGCTCGGCAATCACCAGCGGAGAGTGGTTGGGCAGCATCACGCCACCGGACCCCAGATGCAGGGTGGTGGTATTGGCCGCGAGATAGCCAATGAGCACCGAGGTCGCTGCGCTGGCAATGCCGACCATATTGTGGTGCTCCGCCAGCCAGTAGCGGTGATAGCCGCGCGATTCGGCCAGCCGGGCGAGATCCAGAGAGTGGGTAAAGGCTTCTTTAGCAGAAGATCCTTGCGGGATCGGCGCCAGATCGAGCACCGAGAACGGAACAGATTTGTCAGTCATAAAGGCTCACTTTGCTACAGCATCGTCATCAGATTGAAGGTCTTCTTCCAGCCTGGCGCATCCAGGACGCGCCAGCCAGAAAAGCTGCATCTTTAATAATGCATTAAAATCTGAGCACTGCTGTTAACAAAGTGAGCGGTTTATCAGGCCTGCAGCGCCAGCCCAGGCAGCCGTTTCCAGTAGCCGTTGCAATCGCTGTTGCCGGTGAGCGCCAGCGGCGCAGCGCCGTTTTCATTGGCGCGGAAGGCGTCGAGCATGGCGAAGGTCTCGTTGCCCATCGGCGACAGGCGCACCATATCCACCAGGCCGTGCATGGACGTCAGCTCATTGCCCAGGTTGTAGACATAGCCGCTCATGGTCTGGATACCGTTGAGCACGAACACCTGCTGGTTCTCCTGGGACAGCATGCTGCGCCCGGTTGGGTACTTGATGCAGCAGGTCTCGCACTCATCCTTTGGCCGATCTTCCGAGCGGGCGGTAAAGCAGCGGGCGGAATAAGCCAGCGGCAGATGGCCGTAGCTCAGCACTTCGACTTCAAACTGATTGCGAATACCCAGCTCTTCGCACTGGGTCAGTAAATTAGCCAGCCAGTCGCGGGAAAGCTCCACCGGCATGCACCAGCGCACCATACCTTGCTTAAGCAGCAGACGCAGAGTGACGGCGTTGTAGCAGTTCAGCGCATGCCCGGCGACGAACGGCAGCTTGCGTTCGGCGCAGAGGTTCACCACGCCCAAATCGCTGGCCTCAATCAGGAACTCACCGTTATCGACATAGCGCTTCAGCTCGCCCAGTTCAGAGGAGGCCTGCACCAGCGCGAGGGTAGACAGCACCACCTGCTTGCCGCTGCCGGCCAGCGCTTTCGCCATCTCGATCCAGTCGCCGACTTTGGTGGCGCGGCGTTTGCTGCACACCGCTTCGCCGAGATAAATGGTGTCGGCGCTGCAGTTTGCCGCCTGCTGGTAAAAATCTTCCAGCGTCTCTTTTGGCCAGTAGTAAAGCACCGGCCCTAATGAATATTTCATGTTTCTCACTGCCATTTACGGTGATAGGCGCCAAGGGTGGTTTGTGTCCCTTCGGACATGGAGCCAAGGGTTTCCATCCATGCGGATTGCGGCACGAAATTCTGCGGATCGGCTTTGCAGCGATCGATCGCCTGGCGCCAGACTTTCGCCACCTGGGTGACGTAGGCTGGGCTGCGCTGACGGCCTTCGATTTTCACTGAGGCGATATTGGCGGCCATCAGCTCCGGCAACAGTTCCAGAGTGTTGAGGCTGGTGGGCTCCTCCAGCGCGTGATAGCGCTCGCCATCGACCAGGTAGCGGCCTTTACACAACGTTGGGTAGCCCGCGTTTTCCCCATCCTGATAGCGGTCAATCAGCACCTCATTGAGACGCGATTCCAGCCCCTGCGGGGTTTGCTGCCAGCGAACGAAGCGCGCAGGCGAACAGGCGCCGACGGTGTTGGGCGATTCGCCGGTCAGGTAGGAAGAGAGATAGCAGCGGCCTTCCGCCATGATGCACAGGCTGCCGAAGGCAAAGACTTCCAGCGGCACCGGCGTGGCGCGGGCCAGCTGTTTCACCTGGTGAATAGATAACACCCGCGGCAGTACGACGCGCGCCACGTCGAAGTTGCGATGATAGAAGCGAATGGCCTCTTCATTGGTGGCGGAAGCCTGTACCGACACATGGCGTTCTATATGCGGATAGCGCTCCGCGGCGTACTCCAGCATGGCGATATCGGCCAGAATGAGCGCATCGGCACCCAGCTGAGCCGCCATATCCACCGCGCGCTGCCAGCGGGCGTAGCCGTCGGGGTGGGCGAAGGTGTTGATGGCGATATGCAGCTTACGACGGTGCTGATGCACAAAGCTGACGGCTTCCTGCAGTTTCTTTTCGGTGAAATTAAGGCCGGCAAAGTGGCGGGCGTTGGTGTCATCTTTCAGCCCGATATAGACGGCATCGGCGCCGTTTTCGATGGCCGCCTTAAGCGCCGGAAGGTTACCGGCTGGGCAGAGCAGCTCCATAATTTTTCCTGAAAAATGCGGCCCGTCAGGGACGCTGAATGGTTAACGAGCAGGGATTTTAGTTAACCTTCTGGTGACAATTTTTGATTTGAGGCAGTTAAAAGTGTATTGGCGGCGCCAATAACTGGCTGCCGTCATCGCGTTTTTGTTGATTTACGCCGCTATGTTGTTTATGTGATATGGCACAATAGCGGCACAATTGCATTCATGGAGTAAAGCTTGTGTTGGATAAACTGCGTTTCCGGCTGGTCCACTTTGGCCCGTCTTTAATGAGCGTGCCGGTTAAGCTGGCGCCTTTTGCCCTCAAGCGCCAGGTGCTGGAGCAGGTGCTTAGCTGGCAGTTTCGCCAGGCGCTGGCGGAGGGTGAGCTGGAGTTTCTCGAGGGGCGCTGGTTAAGTATTCATGTGCGTGACATCGGTCTGCTGTGGTATACCTCGGTAGTCGATAGTCGCCTGGTGGTCAGCCAGCAGGCCGACGCCGACGTCAGCTTCAGCGCCGACGCCAGCGATCTGTTAATGATCGCCGCGCGCAAGCAGGATCCGGATACGCTATTCTTCCAGCGTCGTCTGGTTATTGAAGGCGATACGGAGCTGGGGCTGTATGTAAAAAATTTGATGGACGCCATTGAGCTCGAGCAGATGCCCAAAGCGCTGCGCGTGATGTTGCTGCAACTGGCGGATTTTGTCGAAGCTGGACTGAAGAGCCCGCAGAAACCTGAACAGACATCGGTAGGTGAGGCATGCTGATTCGAGTGGAAATTGGGATTGATGCACCGGGAATCGACGCGCTGCTGCGTCGTACCTTCGGCCGCGATGCCGAAGCGCAGCTGGTGCACGATCTGCGTGAAGATGGACTGATCACGCTGGGGGTAGTGGCGACGGATGATGAAGGCCAGGTGATCGGCTACGTTGCCTTCAGCCCGGTTGCGGTGGAAGGTGAAGAGCTGCAGTGGGTCGGCCTGGCGCCGCTGGCGGTGGATGAACGCTATCGCGGACAGGGCATTGGCCGGCAGCTGGTCTATGAAGGGCTGGATTCGCTGAATGAGTTTGGCTATGCCGCGGTGGTGACGCTGGGGGACCCGGCGTTATACCGTCGCTTTGGTTTTGAACCGGCCGCGCGCTTCGATCTCCGCTGCCGCTGGCCGGACAGCGCGGAGGCGTTCCAGGTGCATCGCCTGGCGGATGACGCCCTCGAAGGTGTCCACGGCCAGGTCGAATACAGCGACCACTTTAATCGTTTTTAAGCCTTGCCAGCAGGGTTTCAACGGTATCCTCTCCGGCAACGAGGCGCTCTTTTTCGCGCTTCGTTAGCTGCTTAATGCGGTATTCCAGCCGCAAAGCAAGTGAGTGTTCACCAACTTCATGACTAAAGGCCAGTCGCAGGTCGCCTTTGCCGCGCAACGCCTTCGCGCCTTTCCCTGCCTGATGCTGGCGAAAGCGGCGCTGCACATCGGTGGTGATGCCGGTATAGAGGCGATTATCCGCGGTTCGAATGAGATACAGAAACCAGCACACGGTCACAAAGTCACTATGGTAAGGTGTATGCACCATAGCATAACGGAGAAGAAAGATGGATACGCTTGCCGCCATTGGCCGCTGGCTGAGTAAACAGCACGTCGTCACCTGGTGCGTCTCCCGTGACGACGAGCTGTGGTGTGCGAATGCCTTTTACGTCTATGACCCGGATGCCGTGGCCTTTTATCTGCTCAGCGAGGAGCACACCCGCCACGGCCAGATGACCGGCGAGCGGGCGAAGGTGGCCGGGACGGTCAACGGTCAGCCCAAGACCGTGGCCCTGATCCGCGGCGTGCAGTTCCAGGGCGAGATCCGTCGTCTGCGCGGCGACGAAGAGGCGCGAATGCGCCAGCGCTACGTCAAGCGTTTCCCGGTGGCCCGCATGCTGTCGGCGCCGGTCTGGGAGATTCGTCCGGACGAAATCAAGTTTACCGACAACACGCTGGGGTTCGGGAAAAAGCTACACTGGCGGCGCGATGCCGGCGCCGAGCAGGCGTAGCGCTTCGCGATTGAAGGCCGGCAGATCGTCCGGCGTTCTGCTGGTGACCAGCTGTTCGTTATCGACCACCACCTCCTGGTCGTAAAACTCGCCCCCGGCGTTTTTCACATCCACCACGATCGGTTTTACCGCCGTGAGCTTGCGCCCGCGGATCACATCGGCGCTGATCAGCAGCTGCGGGCCGTGGCAGATGGCGAAGACCGGCTTCCCGCCGTTGACAAAATCGCGCGTAAAGGTGACAAAGCGTTCATCCCCGCGCAGCTGGTCCGGGGAATAGCCCCCTGGCAGCAACAAGGCATCAAATTCACCCGGTGTGACGTCATCAATGGCCCGATCGATGGCGACCTCTGCTTCTCCCTGTTTACCCTTCACCGTCTTGCCAGCCTGCTTTTCGATCGTCACGACCTGATGCCCGGCGAGCTTAAACGCCTCGGCGGGAGAGGTAAATTCAGAATCTTCAAAGTCGTCGGTAATGAGCACGGCTATCTTTTTACTCATGCTTCCTCCGCTGTCTGGATGGTCAATGAGGTAATTCCATGATGATGGTGGATACTTACCTTGTAAGGTATTAAGCCTGGAACATGAGCGCGAAAGTGCAAGGCAGAGAATTCCGTAAAGGAGAATCAATGAGTCAGGTATTATTGACCGGCGCGACCGGGTTAGTTGGCGGTCACTTACTCCGGCTGCTGCAGAATGAACCCCGCATCAGCACCATCGCCGCCCCGACGCGTCGCCCACTGGCGCCGGCGGAAGGCGTGTTTAATCCGTACGATCCGCAGCTGACCGATGCCCTGGCGCAGGTGGTCGACCCGGTCGATATCGTCTTCTGCTGTCTGGGAACGACGCGCCGGGAAGCGGGAAGTAAAGAGGCCTTTGTCCATGCCGACTTTACGCTGGTTGTTGATACGGCGCTGACCGGCAAACGGCTAGGCGCTCAGCATATGCTGGTGGTCAGCGCGATGGGCGCTAACGCCCACTCGCCATTTTTCTACAATCGGGTGAAGGGGGAAATGGAGGCGGCGCTGATCGAGCAGGGATGGCCGCGGCTGACCATTGCCCGGCCGTCGATGCTGTCAGGCGAGCGGGAAAAAAAACGGGCCAATGAGACCTTCCTCGAACCGCTGTTCCGACTCTTACCGGGGAACTGGAAATCCATTGCGGCCCGCGACGTGGCGATTGCCCTGCTGGAGGAGGCGCTGTCGCCCACTCACGAAGGGGTGCAAATTCTGTCATCGTCCGAGCTGCGGGAGCGCGCCGCGCGGCAGGCGGAATAGCGGTTTGCAAACGCAGGCTTCCGGCGTAGTATTCACGGCTTCAATTCATATCCACATTTCTTGCTGGGGAATGCTATGGCTGGTCAGTCTTCATCTCAGGCGGCGTCACCATTTCAATGGTGGAAACCCGCGCTTTTCTTTCTCGTCGTGATTGTCGGCCTGTGGTTCGTCAAATGGCAGCCGTACTACGGGAAAGCCTTCACCGCGGCGGAAACCCACAGTATCGGTAAATCCATTCTCGCCCAGGCCGACGCTAATCCGTTAAAGGCGGCGTGGGACTACGCGATGGTTTACTTCCTTGCCGTCTGGAAAGCGGCGGTGCTCGGCGTGCTGCTCGGGTCGCTGATTCAGGTGCTGATCCCGCGCGACTGGCTGCTGCGCACCCTGGGGCAATCGCGTTTTCAGGGGACGCTGCTGGGGGCGATTTTCTCGCTGCCAGGCATGATGTGCACCTGCTGCGCCGCGCCGGTCGCGGCCGGGATGCGCAAACAGCAGGTGTCGATGGGCGGGGCGCTGGCGTTCTGGATGGGCAATCCGCTGCTCAACCCGGCGACATTGGTGTTTATGGGCTTTGTTCTGGGCTGGCAGTTTGCGCTGGTTCGCCTGGTGGCGGGCCTGGCGACGGTGCTGATTGTCGCAACGCTGGTGCAAAAATGGGTAAAAGAGGCGGCGACGCAGCCTGCCGTGGTGCCTGAAGCGCAACCGGAAGCGGCCCAGGGCGGTTTCTTTAGCCGCTGGCTGCGGGCGCTGTGGACGTTGTTCTGGAACACCATCCCGGTTTATATCCTTGCGGTACTGGTGCTGGGGGCGGCGCGCGTCTGGCTGTTCCCGCACGCTGATGGCGTGGTGGATAATACCTTGTTCTGGGTCATCGCGATGGCGATCGCCGGCTGCCTGTTTGTGATCCCTACCGCGGCGGAAATTCCGATTGTCCAGACGATGATGCTGGCAGGGATGGGCGTCGCGCCGGCGCTGGCGCTGCTGATTACGTTGCCGGCGGTGAGCGTGCCGTCGCTGATTATGCTGCGCAAAGCCTTCCCGGCCAAAGCGCTGTGGCTGACCGGCGGGCTGGTGGCGCTGTGCGGCGCGATTGTCGGTGCGCTGGCGCTGGTGTAGTGTGCTGTAAACGTACGGATAGCCGGATGGTGTGCCGGGCGGCGCTACGCCTAACCCGGCACATAACGAACAGGGGACTGCAGCCCGGCTAAGCGTAGCGCCAGCCGGGAAACTGCAGCTTTATTTGATGTAGGTAAAGGCGGTAGTCACCCGGGACACGCCGCTCACCCGGCTGGCGATATCCGCCGCCGCGCGGCCTTCACGGTCGGTCACCAGCCCCATCAGGAAGACTTCGCTGTTTTCCGTGGTCACCTTCACGTTCGAGGATTTGACCTGATCGGTGCCCAGCAGCTGCGAACGCACCTTGGTGGTAATCCAGGTATCAGAAGAGGCGGTGCCTAAACCAATCGGCTGGCCCTGGCGCACTTCGTTAAACACTTCCGTGGTTCCTTCCACGCCCATGGCGATTTGCTTGGCGCGGGCTGAGAGGTCCGGCGTCGGCGACTGACCGGTCAGCAGGACTTTGCCCTGATAAGCGGTAACGTTGATGCGGGCCTGTTTCTTAATCTGTTCATCTTTCGACAAGGCGCTATTGACGCGCAGTTCCAGGGTGCTGTCATCGACCTGGGTTCCCACCGTACGCGGGTCCGTTGCGGCTTTAGTGCCGACTGCTGCCGTTCCGACTACCGCGGCGGCAACGCAGCCCTGCAGCAGTAGTGCAGAAAGCAGGATGGCGAGGGGCGAGAGAGCCTTCATGTGTTCTCCTTAATCGTCCTGGTGTGGAAAAAGAGTGTTATCTATCAAATCGCACAGACAGTTGACGGTCAGCATATGCATCTCCTGGATACGCGCGCTGCGGTGCGAGGGGATGCGAATTTCGACATCCTGCTGACCTAACAGGCCCGCCAGCTCACCGCCGTCATAGCCGGTCAACGCGACGATGGTCATGTCGCGGGTCACGGCGGCTTCCACTGCCTTGACGATGTCCCGGCTGTTACCGCGCGTGGAGATTGCCAGCAGCACATCGCCGGCATGTCCCAGGGCGCGCACCTGCTTGGCGTAAATCTCGTCATGCAGGCGATCGTTAGCGATGGCAGTTAAGACCACATTATCGGTGTTTAGTGCAATGGCGGGTAAACCAGGGCGTTCCGTTTCAAAACGATTAATCATGCTGGCAGCAAAATGCTGTGCGTTGGCGGCGGAAGTGCCATTACCACAACAGAGGATTTTGTTGCCGTTGAGCAGGGACTGCACGAGCGTCATCGCCGCCCGGGAGATGGCGTCCGGGAGTGCTTCTGCTGCGGCAATTTGGGTTTGAATGCTTTCGGTAAAGCAGGCTTTGATTCTGTCGAGCACGGGATCCCTTACTTCTGGTATTACGCTATTCGCCAAAGGCGTTTTTTAGCCATTGGATGTCGTTTCCGGTGAAGGCTACCACATCGAAACGGCAATCCACAGTCTCAAAGCTCCCATTCTGTCGGCAGAGCCACAAACGGGCGGCTTTAAGGAGGCGTTGCTGTTTTTGCGGGGTGACGCTGGCCGCCGCGTCACCGTACAGGGCGCTGCGGCGGTAGCGCACCTCGACAAAGACGGTGACGGCGCCGTCGCGCATGATGAGGTCAATTTCGCCGCCACGCTCGCGGGCGTTGGCGGCGATAAAACGCAGGCCCTGGCCTTCCAGCCAGCGGCGAGCACGGTGTTCCCATGCATCGCCGGTCTGTTTGCTTAGCTGGCCGGGACGATTTGTCCCTGCTGGTACTTGAGCCATGACAGTTTCCTGTTAATCACGCAGTCCTGAGTCGCCGTCAGATCGCCGGTATTCCCGTTCAGTTCGAAGCCCGGCGTCTGGCGCATTTGCGTGAAGTGGTTTGCCAGCGACCAGGCGTCAGCGCCCATCGCATACAGACGCGCCAGCGAGTAGTCATTGCGCACCGCAGACAGCGCCTGCTGCATCAGCGCCGGGTTGCTGCCAGCCAGCATCGGGATTTCGCTATACTGCAGGCCTTCCATCTCCAGACGGAAATCCGGACCTGCGGTGCCCTGCGCGCTACGCGAGCTGGCGTACAGGGTGACATTGCTCTGGCTGCCGTTGCGCATCGCGATCATGGGTTTGATATAGCCAATCTGTTCCGGGGTGGCGAGGATGTAGGCCGCGTCGACGCTGCCGCCGCTGCTAACCGGCATCTCATCCGCACTGCCGAGGACGCTGTTCTGCGCTGATGGCAGGGTGGAGACCGGGGTGCCGCTCAGCGCAATGCCCCCTCCGCCGTTAACGCCGGCGCGCAGCTCCGCCGTGGAGCCAAAACGCTGCTGCAGGACGCTGGCGCCGCCCAGCTTCAGCCACTCGTCGGCAAACGCGCTGACCACACGATCGCCCAGCGCGCCGCGCGGAACCAGCAGCAACGGCGTCTGTTTGCCCTGTTGATGGATATGTCGGGCGGCGTCACGCGCTTCGTCTTCCGGCGACAGCGCGAAATAGCAGATATTAGCGCGGCCTTCGACCTTCTCCGGCTGGTTGAGCGCCAGCACGTTGAGCGGCGTATTGCTCTTGATAACATCTTCGACGTTCTCTTTCAGCAGCGGTCCGACGACGAGGGTGGCGCCGTCCTGCTGAGCCTGAGCAAGCAGCTGGCCGATCGGCTGGCTGGTGGTATCGTAAATTTTCAGTTCTGCAGAGGGGTTGGCGGCGGTGGCGACCACTGGCTGCGGCTGTGCGGCCGGGGCAGTGACCGGCTGGGTGGCCGGAGAGGCGGTGGTCTGCGGCGCGGCGACCGCTGCCGGGGCCTGAGCGGCCGGCTCCGCGGCTGGCGTTGCCTGGGTTTGCGCCGGGGCCTGCACCGGTTCAGCGCGACTTCCGGTAGCCGTAAGATCGCTAATTTCCGCCTGCGACGGGCTTACCACGTCATCATTACCGGACGCGTTCGCCGCCTGGGCGACCTGAGCGGGAACCGCGCTGCCCGTCACCGACGGCGCGCCGTTTTTGGCGGCTTCGAAGCCCTGCTGGATGGTACGGCCGAAGATCGACGCCTGGCCGTTCAGCGGCAGGAAAAGCGCAATCTTGTTGATGGAGGCGGGCTTATAGTTTTGCATGTTCACCAGCGCCGTCGGCAGCATTTTGGCGCCCGGGTTTTGCGGGTAGCGCGTCTGCCAGTCTTTGACGCCGGCTTTCAGCAGCGTGGGATCGTTGCGGTTGTCAAACCACATCCGCTGCAGATCCAGCCAGCCCTGGAGGGTATTTTCATCGGCATTGATCACCAGCGCATTGGCCTGATCCTGGGTCATCGCGGTCAGCGCTTGCCAGGTCGCGTCAATATTTTGCTGGCGCTGTTTGGCATCGCTCAGCAGCGGCTGCTGGGCGATTAAGGCGCGCAGCAGCGTAACCGATGGTTTACCCTGGCTGGCATCGATTTGCGCCTGCCAGTAGCGCGCCTGCTGAGGCTGCTCCAGGCTTGCCGGGTCAAGCTTAGCCAGCAGCGTACGGGCCCCCTGATAGTCGTTCTGCGCCAGCTTCACTTCTATCGCCAGCAGTGACTGTTCACGGGCCTGGGTGCTGTCCAGGTTCGACGGCAGCTGGTTAAACAGGTCGATGGCCTGCTGCTTCTTTCCTTCCTGCAGCAGTGCACGAATGGCGAGTAATTGCCAGTTGGTCTTGCTATCATTCGTGCTTTGCTGCATCTGCTGCAAGTAGAAACTGGAGTTGGCCTGCGACGTACCCTGCATAAACGCCGTACTTTGATCCTGCGTGTGGGTGCCGCAGCCAGCAAAAAGAAGAGTAGCCAGCAATACGGGCAGACAGCGCGCGGGCTTAGAACGAAGAAATGTTGACGGTACCATAAGTGTCCAGTGATATTTTTTTGGCTCAATGCTCAATATTAAATCGGCAATACGGACGAGACAATGAAACAACACGAATCAGCGGATAATTCTCAGGGGCAGCTCTATATTGTGCCCACTCCGATAGGAAATCTGTCTGATATCACGCAGCGCGCACTGGAAGTGTTGCAAGCCGTTGATTTAATTGCTGCGGAGGATACCCGCCACACCGGTTTGCTGCTGCAGCATTTTGCGATTAACGCCCGCTTGTTTGCGCTTCATGACCATAACGAGCAGCAAAAGGCGGAAACACTTCTCGCTAAACTGAAAGAAGGGCAAAACATCGCGCTGGTCTCCGATGCCGGCACGCCGCTGATTAACGACCCAGGCTACCATCTGGTGCGCACCTGTCGTGAAGCGAATATTCGCGTCGTACCGCTGCCGGGACCCTGCGCGGCCATCGCCGCCCTCAGCGCCGCCGGTTTGCCCTCCGATCGTTTCTGCTATGAAGGCTTCCTGCCGGCGAAATCGAAAGGCCGTCGCGATACCCTGAAAGCGCTGGAAGAAGAGCCGCGTACCCTCATCTTCTACGAGTCGACCCACCGGCTGGTGGAGAGTCTGGAAGATATCTGCGCGGTACTGGGAGAATCCCGCTACGTGGTGCTGGCCCGCGAGCTAACCAAAACCTGGGAATCGATCCACGGGGCGCCGATTGGCGAGCTGGTGGCGTGGGTCAAGGAAGACGAAAACCGGCGCAAAGGCGAGATGGTGCTGATCGTCGAAGGCTTTAAGGCGCAGGAAGAGGCGCTGCCGGCGGCGGCGCTGCGTACCCTGGCGCTGCTGCAGGCGGAGCTGCCGCTGAAGAAAGCCGCTGCGCTGGCCGCGGAGATCCACGGTGTGAAGAAGAATGCGCTGTATAAGTATGCCCTGGAGCAGCAGGGGGAGTGATCCTGTAAAACCAGTGAAAGCCTGGCAAGCCGCCCTTGAGATTGTGAAGGGCGGCTTGAGCGTCATCCGACATGTCGGAAGAAATGTCGGAAGAAATGTCGGAAGAAATGTCGGAAGAAATGTCGGAAGAAAAGTGCAGCCCGCCTTCCTTGCCGCACAGCCCCCCTAACCAACCAGCCCGGATAAATCCGGGCTTAAAGTGGTTAAACCCTTACGCTCTCGATCAGGTCACCGGCGCCGGGTTAAACACCGCCAGCTGGTTATGCAGACCCCATTGATCGGAGAAGGTTTTCTTGCGTCCGCTGGCGACGTCGAGAATGAATTCGAACAGCTTCAGCCCCACATCCTCAATCGTCTCTTCGCCGGTGGCGATGGTGCCGGCGTTAATGTCCATTAAGTCATACCAGCGGTTAGCCAGCTCGGTACGGGTCGCCATTTTTATCACCGGTACCGCCATCAGTCCGTAAGGCGTGCCGCGGCCGGTGGTGAATACCTGCACCGTGATGCCAGAGGCCACCTGCTGGGTGCCGCAGACAAAATCGCTGGCGGGGGTGGCAGCGTAAATCAGGCCGCGTTTGGTCGGGCGCTGCCCAGGGGAAAGCACCTCAACGATGGCGCTTTTGCCTGATTTGGCAATCGACCCCAGCGCTTTTTCCACCACGTTGGCCAGGCCGCCTTTCTTGTTGCCGGGGGAGGGGTTGGCGCTGCGGTCGGTTTTGCCCATGTCGAGATAGTTATCGTACCAGGCCATCTCTTCCAGCAGGCGTTGACCCACCTCTTCGTTGATTGCCCGCGGGGTCAGCAGATGGATAGCGTCGCGGACTTCGGTCACCTCTGAGAACATCACCGTCGCGCCGCAGCGCACCAGCAGATCGGAGGCGTAACCCACCGCCGGGTTGGCGGTCACGCCGGAGAAAGCGTCGCTGCCGCCGCACTGCATACCCACCACCAGCTCAGAGGCCGGGCAGGTTTCCCGCTGACGCTGGTTGAGTTTCGTCAGATGGCGCTCGGCGACCTGCAGAATGTCATCGACCATCGATTTAAAGCCCACGTGCTTTTCATCCTGCAGGCTGACGATGCTGGCGCTGTCCACCGGGATGCTTTTGACATCTTCGGTCCCCTGCAGCAGGCGTTCGGGCTGCAGCTTTTCACAGCCAAGGCCAATGACCATCACTTCGCCGCCGAAGTTCGGGTTAAGGGCGATATTGTGGATGGTGCGAATCGGCACCACCGCCGCTGGCGCATTAATCGCTACGCCGCAGCCATAGAGGTGATTCAGACCCACCACGCCGTCGACGTTGGGATAGTTCGGCAGCAGGTCGCGTTCAATGAGTTTCACCACGTAATCGACCACGCCCGCAACGCAGTGCACGCTGGTGGTGATACCCAGCAGATTTTTGGTGCCCACGCTGCCGTCGGCATTGCGGTAGCCTTCGAAGGTGTAGCCTTCCAGCGGCGGTAGCGGGGCGGGCACTTTGGTGGCCAGCGGCAGGGTGTTCAACGGCGGGGCGGTAGGCAACTCCACTAACGACTCGTCAATCCAGCTTCCCTGGGGGATGTCGCGCACCGCGAAGCCAATCACTTCTCCGTAACGGATAATTTCACCGCGGGCAGGGATATCCGCCAGGGCGACTTTATGCCCCTGTGGGATGTGCTCGATGAGCGTCAGGCCGTCCGGGAAACGCGTTCCGGCGGTCAATCCCCGATCGTTGACAATAATCGCCACATTATCTGTTGGGTCAACTTTTATATAAAACGCGGTCGGCGATGGTTGTCGAATTGAAATATCGGCCATTGTCCAGTTATCTCCAAACAGGTGCTAAAAATATAATTAAATGGTCATTCTGGCGGGGTAGAGCAGAATAATGAAATAAAGAATGTCAGGTGTGTCGGCATGAAGATGTGATCTAAATCACTCCTTATCGCTATGGACGCGTGCGGTGGGCGGGCAATCGTAAGAAGTGTGGATTAGCGCCCATGGCTTAAGGCGATTGCCCAACTTAAGCTTTAAAAAATGTATTTATATTGTGTTTATGCATAGTGTCTGGCGAGTTGGCGCTGACTATACTGAGTCGTGTTTTTGTGACGTCCGATATCTGCATGGTTGGCCTTTGAATCGCGGGTTAATAATTTAGCCGTGACCTAACGAATAATAAAAAATGGTTAATTTGCGCTGGGCTTACATTTTCCGGACTCAAGGTCAGGGAATAAAAAAGGACACCCATTCGCCGGTTTACTCTGCGGATAATATTTGGGGTCAGGCGATACGCTTTTCCAGCCTAATGGGCTCTCTCGCCGGGCTGGTGATATAACGAATGAATTGCAGAAGTTAGCAACGGTTAACGCAAGGTAAAAATCATGGATAACGCAATTTTCCCGAACAAATTTAAGGCCGCGCTGGCGGCTCATCAGGTGCAGATTGGCTGCTGGTGCGCGCTGGCCAATCCGATTAGCACCGAGGTGTTGGGTCTGGCGGGTTTCGACTGGCTGGTACTGGACGCGGAACACGCGCCGAACGACGTCACCACGCTTATCCCGCAGCTTATGGCGCTGAAAGGCAGTTCCAGCGCTCAGGTGGTTCGCGTGCCGACCAACGAGCCCATCATTATTAAGCGCATGCTGGATATCGGCTTCTATAACTTCCTGGTGCCGTTTGTCGAGACGGCTGAACAGGCGGCGCAGGCGGTGGCTTCTACCCGCTATCCGCCGGAAGGGATCCGTGGGGTTTCCGTTTCCCATCGCGGCAATATGTTCGGCACCGTGCCGGACTACTTCGCCCAGTCCAATAAGAACATTTCCGTTCTGGTACAGATTGAGAGCCAGATCGGGGTGGACAACGTCGAGGCGATTGCCGCGACCGAAGGTGTCGACGGCCTGTTCGTCGGCCCGAGCGACCTGGCCGCCGCGCTAGGTCATCTGGGCAATGCCGCCCATCCTGAGGTGCAGCGCGCCATCCAGCATATCTTCGCCAGCGCGAAGAAGCACGGTAAGCCAAGCGGCATTCTGGCGCCGGTGGAGGCCGATGCGCGGCGCTACCTGGAGTGGGGCGCCACTTTTGTCGCCGTCGGTAGCGATCTGGGCGTCTTCCGTTCCGCAACCCAGAAACTTGCTGATGCCTTTAAAAAATAGTCACCAGGATGAAGAGAGAGAACAATATGACAATCAAAGTGGGTTTTATCGGTCTTGGCATTATGGGCAAGCCGATGAGCAAAAATTTGCTGAAGGCGGGTTACTCGCTGGTGGTGTCTGACCGTAACCCGGAAGCGATTGCCGACGTGATTGCCGCGGGCGCAGAGACCGCGACCACGCCGAAGGCGATTGCCGAGCAGTGCGACGTGATCATCACCATGCTGCCGAACTCGCCGCATGTCAAAGAGGTGGCGCTGGGGGAGAACGGCATTATTGAAGGCGCGAAACCAGGCACCGTGGTAATCGACATGAGCTCTATTGCGCCGCTGGCCAGCCGGGAAATCAGCGAAGCGCTGAAGGCTAAAGGCATTGATATGCTGGACGCGCCAGTAAGCGGCGGCGAACCAAAAGCGATCGACGGCACCCTGTCGGTAATGGTCGGCGGCGACAAGGCGATCTTCGACAAATATTACGAGCTGATGAAAGCGATGGCTGGCTCCGTGGTGCATACCGGCGACATCGGCGCGGGCAATGTGACCAAACTGGCCAATCAGGTGATTGTCGCCCTGAACATCGCGGCCATGTCCGAAGCGCTGACCCTGGCCACCAAAGCCGGCGTCAATCCGGATCTGGTTTATCAGGCGATCCGCGGTGGTCTGGCGGGGAGTACCGTGCTGGATGCCAAAGCGCCGATGGTGATGGATCGTAACTTCAAGCCGGGCTTCCGGATCGATCTGCATATTAAAGATCTGGCCAATGCGCTGGATACCTCCCACGGCGTGGGCGCTCAGCTGCCGCTGACGGCGGCGGTAATGGAGATGATGCAGGCGCTGCGTGCGGACGGTCTGGGCACCGCTGACCATAGCGCGCTGGCTTGTTACTACGAAAAGCTGGCGAAAGTGGAAGTGACTCGCTAACAAGAAGAGCTCTGCGCGGCCCGGTGGTTATGCCTGGCGCAACAGTATCAGACTGCCACGGCGGGGCGAGCCTGGACGCGGTATCGGCGCCGTCTTCCGCGTGTTTACCTCGGTTGCGACGCAGGAAGCGGCGTTTCGCGCGCGTTGGACAATATTTCTCGTGCGTCGCGCAATAGCGCTGCCGCCCTGCAGGGCGGGATGACTACAGAGGGATGACAACGGGCGGTAAACCCACTATACTGCGCGCCGAAGCTGACCAGACAGTCGCCGCTTCGTCGTCGTCCTCTTTCGGGGGGAGACGGGCGGAGGGGAGGAAAGTCCGGGCTCCATAGGGCAAGGTGCCAGGTAACGCCTGGGGGGTGTCACAGCCCACGACCAGTGCAACAGAGAGCAAACCGCCGATGGCCCGCGCAAGCGGGATCAGGTAAGGGTGAAAGGGTGCGGTAAGAGCGCACCGCGCGGCTGGTAACAGTCCGTGGCACGGTAAACTCCACCCGGAGCAAGGCCAAATAGGGGTTCATAAGGTACGGCCCGTACTGAACCCGGGTAGGCTGCTTGAGCCAGTGAGCGATTGCTGGCCTAGATGAATGACTGTCCACGACAGAACCCGGCTTATCGGTCAGTTTCACCTCTTTATGTCAAAACCCCGCTTCGGCGGGGTTTTTTGCTATCTGAATCCGTGACGCGGATGAATGACTGTCCACGACGCTATACCC
>NZ_JBEAHA010000039.1:0-124222 GCF_040061975.1 Klebsiella sp. GG_Kp146 | reverse complement strand
TACGAACCGAGCGGTCGGAGGTTCGAATCCTCCCGGATGCACCATATTCTCCTTAATAACAGCGACGATGTTGTTACATAGGCTGCGAAATTATCGCAGCACCCGTTCTGAATGCATCATCTTCACTCTTCTCTCACCATCCCGATAACCGCGTTTCCCATCGCCAGTTTCATCCTGACTTTTTTATTGGCAAGCCGCGCTTTCCACTATAATTTATCCTTGTATATCAGCGTTATCAGGCTGAGATAAATGCAAGGAGAGAAATCCATGAAATGGTTCAAAGCAATACCTGCTTTTTGCGCAACGCTGCTGGTGGCGACTGCCCTCGCTGGCTGTGCGGGATCGGCTACAAAGGAGAGTACGGGCGGCTATATTGACGATACCGTGGTGACCACCAAGGTGAAAACGGCGCTCTTTAACGATAAAGACATCAAGTCCTCTGAAATCAGCGTCCAGACCTTTAAAGGCCGCGTCCAGCTGAGCGGATTTGTCTCCTCCGCGGAAAGCGCTAAACGGGCGGTGGAAGTCACCCGTCGGGTGCAGGGCGTGCGAATGGTCGAAAACGATCTGCGTATTAAATAAGGCCGGCTATCCGGTCTGATGCCTGAAGGCGCCTGTGGGCGCCTTTGTCGTCTGCGCCGCTGGCCGCGACAACGACCGGCTTTTGCGTTACAGTAACCATTCATTAACCGGTTGGTGAGAAGACGATGTACGAAGGTTACGCAGGACTGATCTTTGATATGGATGGCACCATCCTCGATACCGAGCCGACCCACCGTCAGGCATGGAACGAGGTGCTGGGCCGCTACGGTATGCGTTTCGACGAACAGGCGATGGTCGCCCTCAATGGCTCACCGACCTGGCGGATTGCCCAGGCGATTATTGAACTCAACCAGGCGGATCTCGATCCACATCGCCTGGCGCAGGAAAAAACCCTGGCCGTTAAGGCGATGCTGCTGGATAGCGTACGCCCATTGCCGCTGATCGAGGTGGTCAAAGCGTGGCACGGCCGTCGCCCGATGTCGGTCGGCACTGGTAGTGAAAGCGCCGTCGCCGAAGCGCTGCTGGCGCACCTGGGCCTGCGTCATTACTTCTCCGCGGTGGTGGCGGCCGATCATGTGGTCAACCATAAACCCGCGCCCGATACCTTCCTGCTGTGCGCCGAGCGCATGGGCGTCGCGCCGGAAAAATGCGTGGTCTTCGAAGATGCCGACTTTGGTCTGCAGGCGGCGAAGCGCGCGGGAATGGACGCTGTAGACGTGCGTTTGCTGTGAGCGACGCGCTGTCACTCCTCTCGCTGTTTGCCAGTAGCTTTTTAAGCGCCACGCTGCTTCCCGGCAATTCGGAGGTTGTGCTGGTTGCGATGCTTCTTACGGGGGTTAGTCATCCGTGGTGGTTAGTATTAATAGCAACAATCGGCAATAGCCTTGGAGGGGTAACTAACGTTATTCTGGGGCGCCTGTTTCCGCTGCGTAAAACCTCGCGCTGGCAGGAGCGGGCGGCCGGCTGGCTTAAGCGCTACGGCGCGGTGACGCTGTTGCTAAGCTGGGCGCCGGTTGTCGGCGATTTACTGTGTTTGCTGGCGGGATGGATGCGCATTTCCTGGGGACCGGTACTCTTTTTCTTATGCCTTGGAAAGGCGCTGCGCTATATCGTCATTGCGGCAGCGACGCTTCAGGGCATGACGTGGTGGCACTAATTGGACTGATAGTTCATCCATTACAATTATGCTTATTCAAACGATTTCGACAGGCGGGAGGTCAAATTGATCCCGGACGTATCACAGGCGCTGGCCTGGCTGGAAAAACATCCGCAGGCCCTGCAGGGTATTCAACGTGGTCTGGAGCGGGAGACGCTGCGCGTGAACGCAGACGGTACGCTGGCGACGACCGGTCACCCTCTGGCGTTAGGCTCAGCGCTGACGCATAAATGGATTACCACCGATTTTGCCGAAGCTTTACTCGAGTTTATTACGCCGGTGGACGGCGATATTGAGCATATGCTGACCTTTATGCGCGATGTCCATCGCTATACCGCGCGTCAGATCGGTGACGAGCGGATGTGGCCGCTGAGCATGCCCTGCTATATCGCCCCCGGTCAGGATATTGAGCTGGCGCAGTACGGCACCTCTAACGTGGGACGCCTGAAAACGCTGTATCGCGAGGGGCTGAAGAACCGCTACGGCGCGCTGATGCAGACTATCTCCGGCGTGCACTATAACTTCTCGCTGCCGATGACGTTCTGGCAGGCGAAGTGCGGTGTGGAAGACGCTGAAAGCGGGAAAGAGGCCATTTCAGCAGGCTATTTTCGCACGATTCGTAACTACTATCGCTTTGGCTGGGTGATCCCGTATCTGTTCGGCGCCTCGCCGGCGATTTGCTCTTCATTCCTGCAAGGAAAGCCGACGACGCTGCCCTTTGAGGAGACGGGCAACGGCATGTACTACCTGCCGTACGCCACCTCGCTGCGCCTCAGCGACCTCGGTTATACCAATAAGTCGCAAAGCAATCTCGGAATTACGTTTAACGATCTGCACGAGTATGTGGCAGGATTGAAGCGCGCGATTAAAACGCCGTCGGAAGAGTACGCCAAAATCGGGCTGGAAAAAGACGGTAAGTATCTGCAGATCAACAGCAATATCCTGCAGATTGAAAACGAACTCTATGCGCCGATCCGCCCGAAACGCGTCACCCGTCGGGGCGAAACCCCGTCCGATGCGCTGCTGCGCGGCGGCATTGAGTACATTGAAGTGCGTTCGCTGGATATCAACCCGTTCTCGCCGATCGGCGTTGACGCCCAGCAGGTGCGTTTCCTCGATCTGTTTATGGTTTGGTGCGCGCTGGCCGACGCGCCGGAGATGAGCAGCGATGAGCTGCTGTGCACTCGCACCAACTGGAATCGGGTGATTCTGGAAGGCCGTAAGCCGGGCTTAACGTTGGGCATCGGCTGCGAAAGCGCGCAGTTCCCGCTGGCGCAGGTAGGTAAAGATCTGTTCCGCGATTTACGCCGCGTGGCGCAGACGCTGGACAGCATTCACGGCGGCGAGGCCTATCAACAGGTCTGCGATGAGCTGCTGGCCTGTTTTGACGATCCGGAATTAACCTTCTCAGCCCGCATTCTGCGTTCTATGATTGAAGAAGGGATTGGCGGAACCGGCCGTGCGCTGGCCGATCGTTACCGCACCCAGCTGCGTGAAGAGCCGCTGGAGATCCTGAGCGAAGAAGATTTCATCGCCGAGCGCGACGCGTCGGTGGCGCGACAGAAGAAAGTAGAAGCGGAAGACAGCGAGCCGTTTGAGGCGCTGTTGGCGCGGCACGCGTAGCGCTGGAAAAGAAAAAGGCCACATCACTGTGGCCAAACTTTCATCTCTGATTCAGGGATGATGATGATAATAAATGCGCGTCTTTCATATACTGAGACTCGCGGCTGAACAAAGAGTTCATTTTATTTTAAAAAAATTCACTCCCGGAGGTGACGAATGCCGTTGTTAGATAGTTTCACAGTCGACCATACCCGAATGGAAGCCCCAGCGGTGCGTGTCGCGAAGAAAATGAACACGCCGCATGGCGATGAAATCACCGTATTCGATCTGCGCTTCTGCGTGCCGAACCAGGAAGTGATGCCGGAGCGCGGTATCCACACCCTGGAGCACCTGTTCGCCGGCTTTATGCGCGATCACCTGAACGGGAATGGCGTGGAAATTATCGACATTTCGCCGATGGGCTGCCGCACCGGGTTCTATATGAGCCTGATTGGTACGCCGGACGAGCAGCGCGTCGCCGACGCCTGGAAAGCGGCGATGGCCGACGTGCTGAAGGTGCAAGATCAGAACCAGATCCCGGAGCTGAACGTCTACCAGTGCGGGACCTATACCATGCACTCGCTGGAAGAGGCGCAGGAGATCGCTCGTCATATCATTGAGCGCGATGTGCGCATCAACAGCAACGACGAACTGGCGTTGCCGAAAGAAAAACTGCAGGAACTGCACATCTAGTGCTTCCGCCGCGGCCCGACGCCTGTCGCCGGGCCGCTCTCCCGACGCCGCCATGACGACCACCACCACCTTCTCCTTTCAGCACCGCCCGCTGGTGCCCTTTGCCCATGATTACGCTCACGGTGACCAGGAAGACTGGCATCAGCATGACTGCGCCCAACTGCTGCATATTTTAAGCGGCGTGGTGCGGGTGGCGACGCCGGCAGGCTACTGGGTGGTGCCGCCCGGGCGCGGCGTCTGGCTGCCGGCGGGAACGCCCCACGCGCTGCGCATGACCGGCAACGTCGCGGCGCGCACGTTGTTTATCGATCCGCTGGCGCGCGCCGATCTTCCGGCGGGCTGCCAGATCGTACAGATCACGCCGCTGCTGCGGGAACTGATCGTCTCTTCCCTGGCGCTGGCCGAGCGCTATGCCCCCGCCAGCCGCGACGAACGGATTTATGAGCTGATCCTCGATGAGATCCGCGGGATGGCGATCCTGCCGTTTGGCCTGCCGGAGCCGCAAAGCGAAACGCTGCGCCGGCTGTGTCAGCAGGTGCGCGAGGCGCCGGGCGACGTCTGGAGCAGCAGCCAGGCGGCGAAGGCGTGCAGCATGAGCGAGCGAACCCTGAACCGCCATTTTCAGCAGCAGACTAGCCTGACGTGGCGCGAGTGGGTGCGCCGGGCGAAGCTAATGGAAGCGCTGATTCGCCTGGCGCAGGGCCACTCCGTCCTGCGGGTGGCGCTGGAGCTGGGCTACGGCAGCCACAGCGCCTTCAGCGCCATGTTTCGTCGGGTGATGGGCGTCGCCCCCAGCGACTATTTTCGTCCGCCGGCCTGATCGGCGGCGCTGAGCGCATTGCACAGCGCCTGCAGCGAGGCGCGCGCCACGTCATTATCGATACCCACGCCCCAGTAGCTTTCTCCTTGCGGAAAAACGCAGCGGATATAGGCCACCGACCGGCTGTCGCTGCGCGCGCCGAGGGTATGCTCATGATAGTCCTTGATCATAAACGGCTGCCGAAACAGCGCGCTGAGGCCGCTGGCGGCGGCGGAGAGCAGGCCGTTGCCCTGGCCCTGCAGGCGTCGGGTTTCGCCGTGGTGACGCAGCGTCGCCTGCAGGGACAGCTGGCCATCCTGCTGGCTGGCGCTCTGATAATCGACCAGCGTCAGCGCAGGCTGCGCCTGCAGCCCGTAGCGCGTGCGGAACAGCTGCCACAGCGCATGGTGGGTCATCTCTTTGCCGTCGCTATCGGTGGCCTGCTGAACGTGCTGGCTGAAGTCCTGCTGCAGCCCGCGGGGCAGCTTCAGACCATGATTTTGTTCGATAAGCCAGGCGCTGCCGCTTTTCCCCGACTGGCTGTTGACGCGGATCACCGCCTCATAACTGCAGCCAATATCCTGCGGGTCAATGGGCAGGTAGGGCATCCGCCATGGGTCGCCAGGCTGACGGGCATCAAACCCTTTTTTGATCGCATCCTGATGGGAACCGGAGAAGGCAGTGTAGGCCAGACTTCCCGCCCACGGGTGGCGTGGGTGCACGGGGATCTGATTGCAGTTTTCCACCACTTCCACCACCCGGTTCATCTGCTCGAAGCGAAGCTCAGGGTCGACGCCCTGGCTGTAGAGGTTCATCGCCAGCGTCACCAGGCAGACATTGCCGGTGCGTTCGCCGTTGCCGAACAGGCAGCCTTCCACCCGGTCGGCGCCGGCCATCACCGCCAGCTCGGCGCTGGCGACGCCGGTACCGCGGTCATTGTGAGGATGCACGCTGATGCAGACCTCGCCGCGGCGGGAGAAGTGGCGGCAAAAGTACTCGATCTGATCGGCATAGACGTTGGGGGTGTTGACCTCCACCGTCGCCGGCAGATTGACGATCATCGGTCGCTCGGCGCAGGGCTGCCAGACGTCCGCCACCGCTTCGCAAATCTCAAGCGCAAACGCCGGTTCGGTGAAGCAGAAGGTTTCAGGCGAATATTCATATTGCCAGCGGGTCTCCGGCTGTTGTTCGCACTGCTGGCGGATAAGCCGGGTGGCGCGGGTCGCGAGGGCGATCACCTCGGCCTTGTCCATGCCGAAAACCAGTTCGCGGAACAGCGGCGCGGTGGCGTTGTAGAGGTGGACGGTGGCCCGGTGGGCGCCGCGCAGCGCTTCAAAGGTACGCAGGATCAGCGGGTCCCGCGCCTGGGTCAGCACCTGGATGGTGACCTCCTCCGGGATGCGCTGTTCGTCAATCAGCCGGCGGACAAAGTTGAAATCGGTTTGCGAGGCGGAAGGGAAGGCGACCTCAATCTCTTTAAAGCCGCACTCCAGCAGCAGATCCCAGAACTGCAGTTTGCGGGCGCTGTCCATGGGCTCCGCCAGCGCCTGGTTGCCGTCGCGCAGGTCGGTCGACAGCCAGCGCGGGGCGTGGCTGATTTGCCGGTCCGGCCAGCGGCGGTCGGGCAGGGTAATCGGCGGATAGGGACGGTACTTTTCAGCAGGATGGCTCAGCATAGTGTTCTCCTTAATAGTCAGCCTCTATCCTGCCCGAGCGCCGGCTGGCGGGCTTTCGCAAACGAGACAGAAACTAGCGAGAACTGGACAACCTGACGCCGTAAAAAAGGGACCCGCAGGTCCCTTAATGTGAGGCTTAGTGCGCGCCGCCGCCGCCGCCGCCGGCGCTGAACGGGGGTCTGGCGAACCACACCAGTCCCAACAGCAGGATGAAAATGGCCGCTGAGATCCAGAAGATTTCGTTGGCGGAGATAATCAGTCCCTGGTTGGTTATCTGCTGCGCTATCCAGCCGGACGCCTGCTGCTGCGTCATTCCCATCCCCTGCAGCTGATCGTAGATCTGCTGCGCGTTGGGATTGAACGGCGTCACCGATTCGGTGAGCTGCGCATGGTGCAGCGCCTCGCGGTTGGTCCACAGGGTGGTGGTGATCGAGGTCCCAATGGAGCCGGCAAGGGTACGGGTGAAGTTCGACAAGCTCGACGCCGCCGCCAGCCGTTCCGGCGGCAGGCCGGAGAGGGTGATGGTGGTCAACGGCATGAAGAAGCAGGCTACCGCGAAGCCCTGGATAAACTGCGGCCACGCCGAGGCGCCAAAGTCCATCCCCGGTTCGAAGGTCCAGGCGCGCCAGTAGAAGCAGACGGCGTACATGATAAAGCTGAAGGTGACCAGCCGTCGCATATCGAGCTTATGCGCAAAGCGGCCGATAATCGGCGACAGAATGACCGGGATCACCCCCACCGGCGCTGACGCCAGGCCGGCCCAGGTCGCGGTGTAGCCGTAGACCTCCTGCAACAGCTGTGGCAGCAGCACGATGGCCCCGAAGTAGAGCATGTAGGCCAGGCTGATACAAAGGCAGCCGATGGTGAAGTTGCGCGACTTAAACAGCGACAGATCGACAATCGGGTTATCGTCGGTCAGCTCCCAGACGATCAGGAAGCTTATCGCCACCACCGCCACGATGGTCAGAATGATAATTTCATTGGAGGAGAACCAGTCCAGCTCTTTACCCCGGTCCAGCATCACCTGCAGGCTACCGATACCGATGATCAGCAGCGCCAGACCGACGCCGTCGATACGCCGCTGTTCGGTTTTGGTTTCCCGGTTGCGCAGGGTCTGCAGGGTCATCAGCACCACCGCCACGCCAATGGGCACGTTGATAAAGAAGATCCATCCCCAGTGGTAGTTATCGCTGATATAGCCGCCGAGGATCGGGCCGCAGATGGGAGCGACGATCACCGTCATCGACCACAGCGCCAGGGCGATAGAGCGTTTCGCCGGCGGATAGTTGCTGAGCAACAGACTTTGCGACAGTGGGATCAGCGGCCCGGCAACAATCCCCTGAATGACGCGGAAGAAGATCAGCATCGTCAGGCTGTTGGAGACGCCGCAGGCCCAGGAGGCGATGGCGAAAGCGGTGGTGGACCACAGGAACAGCTTCACCTCGCCCACGCGCTTGGCCAGCCACCCGGTGATCGGAATGGAGATGGCGTTAGCGACCCCGAACGAGGTGATGACCCAGGTCCCCTGGCTCAGCGATGAGCCAAGGTTACCGGCGATGGTCGGGATCGCCACGTTGGCGATAGTGGAATCCAGCACCTGCATGAACGTCGCGAGCGACAGCGCAATGGTCATGATGACCAGCTGCGCGCCTTCCAGCGGTTTTTGCTGTTGCATTACACTCACCCCGAATTATCCGGCGTTGGCCTGAATGATCTCGTCTATCAGTTTATTGACCGGATCGAGAGCGATTTCGCGGGCATTGCTCTCGTAGACCGGGGAGCTCCGCACCTGGCTTGCCAGCATTTCGCCATCGCGATCGGTGGTGTTAACTTCCACCAGCGTCGAGAGGCCGATGCGCAGCGGGTGTTCCGCCAGCTGTTTTTCATCCAGCTCGATGCGGACCGGCAAGCGCTGTACCACTTTGATCCAGTTGCCGGTGGCGTTCTGCGCCGGCAGCAGGGAGAAGGCGCTCCCGGTACCCATATCCAGACCAACCACCTTGCCGGTGTATTTCACGTCATCGCCATAGATGTCGCTGATTACGGTGGCCGGCTGGCCGATGCGCATATGCGCCAGCTGGGTCTCTTTAAAGTTAGCGTCGATCCACAGGTTGGTCGCCGGAACCACCGCCATCAGCGGCGTGGTGGTGCCGATCTGCGCCCCAGGCTGTACCGAGCGGCGGGAAACGTAGCCGCTAATCGGGCTGACGATCTGCGTACGCTGCAGGGCCAGCCAGGCATTACGCACTTCGGTCGCCGCCTGCAGCACCGCCGGCTGCTGTTCCAGTTTGGTACCCAGCACGATCGCCTGGTTGGCGTTGTACTGCTGGATAGCCACGTCAAGCTCGGCCTGCGCGCTGGCGACGGTGTCGCGGGCGTGCTGCAGCTCTTCGCGGCCGATGAGGTTCGCGGCGCCCAGCGGGATGCGGCGGTTCAGGTCAGCCTGCGCCTGGGCGAGGGCGGTCTTTTTGACGTCAATATTCGCCTGCAGCTGCTTGCTGTTGATCATCTGCTGACGGGTTTGACGCACGCTGGCGGCCAGCTGCGTTTTGGCTTTCTCAAACGCCTGTTGGGCATCGGTCTGATCGAGAGTGACCAGCGGATCGCCTTTCTGCACATAGTCCGTGTTGTCTGCCCAGACTTTGGTCACGCTGCCCGAGACCTGGGCCATAATTTGTACCTGGTTCCCTGCCACGTAGGCATCGTCGGTCTCTTCGTAGTGACGCAGTACCAGAAACCAGTAAATCCCATATGCCACGGCAATAATAATGAAGAGCAATGTCAGCAACAGAAGGGCGCCTTTACGCTTCCCTTTTTTGCTGCCTGGTTGCTGCGGGGTTTGGCTCTCCGCATTTGCGCTCATGTTATTCTCCACGATCTTATTATTTCACATCGGCTGAGCCGACCTGTTTATCAGAAAGGCCAGCAGAGATCTGCTGGCCTGGCTGTTTTCCTTGCAACGTAAAAATGGGCTGAGCGACGCCGCCCTTAGCGTAGAGAGTCCGCCAGCACGCCTTCTTCTTCCATCTGGTCAAGGCGGCTCAGGAGTTTGCGGGTAATGTGTTCGAGCTGATCTTTTTCGCTGGTGCTGAGTGAAGACCACAGCTGGTGCAGGCAGTTATGCTGCGGCGGCAGGACTTCACGCAAAAACTGATGGCCCTTTTCGGTCAGCTGCAGATGCAGACAGCGACGATCGTTATCGCTCTCGCGGCGTTCAATCCAGCCGCGTTTTTCCAGTTCATCAGCGATACGGGTGGCGTTGGTACGCGACGAGCCCAGCGCACAGCTCAGCTCGGACGGCTGAATGCTGTGGTTTTCCTGCGACTCCAGCGTAATCAGCGCCATAAATAATGTCTCGTTAATTCCCTGCGCTTTGAGCATTTTATTGCGATTTTCCAGCAGCTTACCTTGCATATGCATGCAAAGACGAGTTAACAGAATCTCCTGGAACGGGAAATCTTCATGGCGGCTGGCGCGGAACTTGAGCATTTGCTCAATGGGAGTAAACGAACTATCCATTTGGGTATGACCTCATTAATTACAGCCGATATAATAACTATTGTGACAAATAAATCAAATGAATTATTGACCAAAATTGATACGCAAAGCTTAGAGCCCGCTGGCGATTTTCCAGGCCAGACCGTAGGCCAACGCCGACAGCAGGGTCGGGATAATAATGCTGCGGGTTTTCCAGAAGGCGCCCCCCAGCACCAGGAAGCCGATCAGCGTCGGCGCCAGGCGATGGGCATCGGCGAGGATCTCCGGCACGCTGGAGACCACCAGCAGCGCGCAAATCGAGGCGATGCCGATGGTATCCAGCAGCACGCTGACCGGGCCACGACGGGCAGGCCGGGCATGACCCGCGCGCAGACGCAGGGGAAGATAACGAAACAGATAGTTCACGCCGCCGACAATCACTCCGAGCAGAAGGACCTCACTGTTCATCCGGCATCCCCTTCAGCATGGCCTGGACCAGCGCCGTCAGACACCCGCAGACAATCCCGGCGAGGATCGCCGCCGGAATGGAAAATAACAGAATGCCGCCCAGGGCGCCCGCCAGCGCCGCGGTGACGCACAGGGACTGCTGGCGCTGGAAAGAGGCCAGCAGGAAGCTCATAAACAGCGCCGGCAGCATAAAGCCGAGCGCGGCTTCCACCGCCGGATAGTCCACCAGCAAACCGTTGCCGGACCAGGCGCCGGCCAGCGTGCCGCACACCCACGATGCCCACGAGGTAAACGCGAGACCGAGCATCCAGTTTTCGCTCCAGCGGCGGTTGTCGCGAACCAGCCTGGCGGTGGCGGCGGCGAAAACCTCATCGGTCAGGCCGAAGGCCCAGAGGGCGGTTTTCTTTTTGTTCAGCGCGGTATGAATGCGGCTGCGCAGCGAGGGGCCATACAGCACGTGGCGTACGTCCATCGCCATCACCGTCAGGGCGGCGACCCACAGCGAACTGCCGGCGGCCAGCATGGCGGTGATCACAAACTGGCTGGCGCCGGCGTAAATGATGCAGGAGAAAAACAGGCTTTCCAGCGGGGTGAAACCCAGCCGGGTGGCATTGAGTCCGAAGGCGAATGCCACCGGAAGGTAGCTGATGACGATGGGGAGACTGTCTTTAATGCCTTCGCCGACGGTGGCGACACGTTCAGATAAGGCACAGGTTAAGGGCGCGGGGTTTTCCATATGAATAACTTATCGCTGGATCCATGTGAAGGTGGCAAATTGACCGATGTCCCCACCTTAACAGAGCGCGACGCGCCTTAACACTATGAAAATGCCCGCAATCCGCTTTTCCCTGACCCAGACGGGATGAAAGGCGGGGAAGGGGGCCCGGATAAGGCGCCGGGCCTTATCCGGGAGCGGGTTACTGCTGCGCGGCGAGGGCGGCTTTCACCCAGCTGTCGAACAGCGGCTGGTGGGCTTTGATCCAACCATCAACATGACCGTTAATGTCGGCTTCAGAAGCATGGCCTTCGTGCATCATCGCATTCTCGGCATTGATGTCGGCGATCGGCAGCTTCATGACGCTAAACAGAGTGGCGGCGGCCGGATTTTTCTCCGCCCAGGCTTTGTTGGCGACGATGTGCATTGTGTTCACCGGGAAGCCATAGTTGGCGCCGTTGGCCAGTTTGGTATCGATGTTTTTCTGCTCGCCCGGCAGGGAGGAGAACGGCACCTGCAGCCAGACGACGTCTTTGCCAGGCTTCAGCACGTCGCTAACCCAGTACGGCGTCCAGGTGTAGTAGAGCACCGGTTTACCCTCTTTATAGCGGGCGATGGTGTCGGCCATCATCGCCGCGTAGTTGCCCTGGTTATGGGTAACGGTTTTGCTCAGGCCATAGGCGTCAATCTGGTGGTTAATCACCGCTTCGCAGCCCCAGCCCGGGGTGCAGCCGGTGAGGTCCGCTTTACCGTCGTTGTTAGTATCAAACAGTTTGGCGATCTGCGGATCTTTGAGCTGATCGATAGAGGTGATGTGGTACTGCTCGGCGGTTTTTTTATCGATCAGATAGCCCTGGGCGGCGCCTGAGACGTACACCCCCTTGCGGTAAAATTTGTTATCACCGCCCGCCGCGGCGTACATGTCATCGTGTAGCGGCTGCCAGTTGGTGGCGATAAAGGTCGTATCCCCGGCGGCAATCGAGGTATAGGCAACGTTATAGTCCACTTCGCTCGGTTTTTCGACGGTGTAGCCAAGCTTCTCCAGCGCGCGGCTGACCAGCAGGGTCTGGAAGCTCTCTTCGGAGATAGTGCTCTGCGCCGGCTTGACGGTAATTCCTTTGCCCGGCAGGTCGGCGGCGAAGGCGCTGGTGGCGATCAGGGTGGCAAAGGCGGCGGTGGCCATCATCGTGCTATGTCGCATGGTGGTTCCTCTTATTGTTTAACGGGAAGGCGGCTCCCCGGCATCGGCTGGTGCCGGGGTGCGGCGCTGTTATCGACTTATCGACAGAAAGGGCGAGTGAGAAGCCCCAGCGGGCCGGTGGTGTACCAGCGGCGGTTGCCGCGACTGCGGGCGTCGCGGCCGACGGCCTGGGTGAGGCGGTCAAGAATAATCGCCAGGATCACGATCCCCACGCCGCCGACGGTGGCCAGGCCCATATCCAGGCGGCCAATGCCGCGCAGCACCATCTGGCCAAGACCGCCGACGGCGATCATTGAGGCGATCACCACCATCGACAGGGCCAGCATTAGCGTCTGGTTAACCCCGGCCATAATGGTGGGCATCGCCAGCGGCAGCTGAACTTTAAACAGCAGCTGGCGCGGGCTGGCGCCAAACGAGCGCGACGCTTCGATCAGATCCGCAGGCACCTGGTTTATCCCGAGGATGGTCAGACGGACGATCGGCGGCAGGGCGAAGATAATCGTCACCACCACGCCGGGCACGTTGCCGATGCCGAACAGCATCACGATCGGCACCAGGTAGACGAAGGCCGGCGTGGTCTGCATGGCATCCAGCAGCGGGCGGATAATTTTCGCCGCTCGCGGACTGCGCGCCAGCCAGATCCCCAGCGGCAGGCCGATGATCATGCAGAACAGCAGGGCGGTGAGGACCAGCGCCAGGGTGACCATCGCCTGCGACCACGCGCCGATGGCGCCGATGGCAATCAGCGAGACCAGGGTGGCGACCCCCATGCCGAGGCTGGAGATCTGCCAGGCGATCAGCGCGAAGACGATAATCGCCACCGGCGCCGGCATCCCCAACAGCAGCTGCTGGAAGGCACTGAGGATGTAGTCGATCGGCACGCGGATCCCCTGGAACAGCGGGCGGAAGTGCAGCACGATCCAGTCGATGGCGTGGGTCACCCAGCTGTCGAGCGGGATCAGGGTCTTATGGAACGGATCCATGATATTGAACTGTTCCGGCTGCGGCGCCGGGGCGCTGTGCAGCCAGTCGGCGCCGCCGCCATTAGTCGGCGCGGCAGTTGAGGCGCCACCCCAGGCGTCTGCAGCCTGAGCGGCGCTGTCGGTTGCCGGGGCGCTGTCCCACGGATTGGTTTGATCAGCCATGATTCACCCCCTCGCGATCTAAAGCCTGGAGCAACATTCGTTTGGAAATGATGCCAATATATTGTTGTTCTTCATCCACCACCGGGACGGCGCACGGGGCGTGGCCGACGTGGGAGAGCAGATCGCTGAGCGGCGTTTGCGCCTCCACCGCCAGCGGGGCGTCAATCAGCGCCGCCTCGATCCCCTGGCCGGCGCTGAGCGCGGTTTTCAGAGAATCGATCGAGACAATCCCGACAAAGCGATTACCGCGCTCAATGACATAGCCATATTCCCGGTCTTCATCCTGTAATAATTTCAGCGCAGAGCGGGGGCCAAAACCTGGCGTTTTACGAATCAGGCCGACCGGGCTACGACGGGCAATATCTTTTGCGCTGAAGACCTGGCTAATATCGACGCCGCGGAAGAAGGTGCGGACATAATCATTGGCCGGATTATTCAATATTTCATCCGGAGTGCCGACCTGAACCACTTCGCCATTTTGCATAATGGCGATACGATCGCCAATTCGCATGGCTTCATCAAGGTCATGGGAAATAAAGACAATAGTACGCTGATGCTTAGCCTGTAATTTGATCAGCTCATCCTGCATTTCGGTGCGAATGAGCGGATCGAGCGCGGAGAAGGCTTCATCCATTAACAGAATATCGGGATTAATCGCCAGGGCGCGGGCTAAACCGACGCGCTGACGCATCCCGCCGGAGAGTTCATCCGGCCAGGCGTGGGCATAATTCTCCAGCCCCACCTGACGCAGCGCTTCCCGCGCTTTTTGCTCTCGCTCAGCGGCCGGGACGCCGGCAAGCGCCATGCCAAACGCCGTATTGTCGAGCACGCTCATGTGCGGCATTAGCGCAAAGGACTGAAAAACCATCGCAATTTTTTTACGACGCACCTCGCGCAGCTCGGCGTCCGACATTTTGGCGATATCGACCCCGTCAATCAGCACCTGGCCGCGGGTGGGTTCAATCAGGCGATTGAGAAGGCGAACCATGGTGGATTTCCCCGAGCCGGAGAGCCCCATGATGACGAATATCTCGCCTTCTTCAATGGCCAGACTGGCGTCTTTGACGCCAAGCGACAGCCCCGTTTTTTCCAGTATTTGCGCTTTGTTGAGTCCTTTCTCAATATATTTGAAGGCACGGTGAGGGTGCTCGCCAAATATCTTATAAAGATTTTTAATTTCTAATTTAATTGCCATGCAATAGAGAAGTTCCTGTTATTTGTTTATTGCGATATGGTACCCAATGGTGATAATGATCTTTTTACACCCTAACATACTCAGATTCTGTGACAACCCTCAATGGCGAACTCTCGGCAAAATGGAGGGAGGGACATGGCGGCACAGCCCCCGTGATATAAGGGCTGAGCGGTAATTTGTTGTGGGTAATATTTTTTGATTATCTTTGGATAATTAGACTGAAATGGGCCGGTTTTCTGCTAAATATGACGAAGTGATGACGGTTAGACCATGGAGAGAATATTTGGTGGATTAATCGCGATTCTGTGAAATTGATCACCAGGAATATGCGGGCGATATTCCTGGTGAAAGTACGGTTAAAAGTCCCAGTCGTCGTCGGCGGTCTCTTCCATTTTTCCTATCACGTAGGAGGAGCCGGAGCCGGAGAAAAAGTCGTGGTTTTCATCGGCGTTGGGTGACAGCGCCGCGAGGATCGCCGGGTTAACCGCCGCCATCTCCGCCGGGAACAGCGCCTCGTAGCCGAGGTTCATCAGCGCTTTGTTGGCGTTGTAGCACAGGAAGGCGCTGACGTCGTCGAACCAGCCGCTCTCGCCGTACAGTTCCCGGCTGTAGGCCAGCTCGTTGTCGTACAGATCCATCAGCAGATCGAGGGCGAAGTTTTTTAATTCTTCGCGCTTACCGGGGCTGACGATCTCCAGTCCTTTCTGATACTTGTAGCCGATGTAATAGCCATGCACCGCTTCATCGCGAATGATCAGGCGGATCAGATCCGCGGTATTGGTCAGTTTTCCCCGACTGGAGAAGTGCATCGGCAGCCAGAAGCCGGAATAGAAGAGAAAGGATTCGAGGAACACGCTGGCGATTTTTTTCTTCAGCGGCTCGTCGGCCTGATAGTAGCTCAGCATCAGCTGCGCTTTGCGCTGCAGGGGTTCGCAGCTTTCGCTCCAGGTGAAGGCGGCATCCACCTCTTTGCTGTGGCACAGCGTGGAAAAGATGGAGCTGTAAGAGCGGGCATGAACCGCTTCCATAAAGCTGATGTTCGACAGCACCGCCTCCTCATGCGGGGTCAGAGCGTCCGCCATCAGCGCCGGCGCGCCGATGGTGTTCTGAATGGTGTCGAGCAGGGTCAGCCCGGTAAAAACGCGAATGGTCAACCGCTGCTCCGCCGCGCTGAGGGTTTGCCAGGCGGGAATATCGTTCGACAGCGGCACTTTCTCCGGCAGCCAGAAGTTGCTGGTGAGACGATTCCACACCTCCAGATCTTTATCGTCATCGATGCGGTTCCAGTTGATCGCGCTGACGCGCGTTAAATGGGTCATCCTGTTCTCCTTACAGCGCGCAGGACACGCAGCCTTCAATTTCAGTGCCTTCCAGCGCCAGCTGGCGCAGTCGGATGTAGTACAGCGTCTTAATGCCTTTCTTCCAGGCGTAGATTTGCGCCTTGTTGATATCGCGGGTGGTGGCGGTATCCGGGAAGAACAGGGTCAGCGACAGCCCCTGATCGACGTGGCGCGTCGCCTCGGCGTAGGTGTCGATGATCTTCCGGGGGCCTATCTCGTACGCATCCTGGTAGAGGGCCAGATTATCGTTATTCATAAACGGCGCGGGGTAGTACACCCGTCCGGTTTTCCCCTCTTTGCGGATCTCAATCTTCGAGACGATCGGGTGAATGCTGGAGGTAGCATGGTTGATGTACGAGATCGAGCCGGTGGGCGGCACCGCCTGCAGATAGCGGTTGTAAATGCCATAGCGCATGACGTCGTCGCGCAGCTGGCGCCAGCTTTCCCGGTCGGGCAGGGAGATGCCGGCGCGGGCGAACAGCGCGCGGACCCGTTCGGTTTTCGGCTGCCACGACTCCTGCAGATATTTGTCGAAGTATTCCCCGCTGGCGTAGCGCGACTGCCCGAAGCCGGCGAAGCGCTGGCCGCGCTCGCGGGCCAACAGCATCGAGGTGTGCAGCGCGTGCCAGGTCACGGTGTAGAAGTAGATATTGGTGAAGTCCAGCCCCTCCGGGCTGCCGTAGGCAATGCCTTCCCGCGCCAGGTAGCCGTGAAGATTCATCTGCCCCAGGCCGATGGCGTGGGAGGCGGCGTTGCCAGCCGCCACGGAGGGGACCGACTGAATGTGGCTCATGTCGGACACGGCGGTCAGGGCGCGCACTGCGGTGGCGATAGTGAGGCCGAAATCCGGCGAGTCCATGGTGTGGGCGATGTTCAGCGAGCCGAGGTTGCAGGAGATATCTTCCCCGATATGGGCATAGCTAAGGTCTTCATTATAGGCGGACGGCGTACTGACCTGCAGGATCTCGGAACACAGATTGCTCATGGTGACCCGCCCGGCCACCGGACTGGCGCGGTTCACCGTGTCTTCAAACATGATGTACGGGTAGCCGGATTCAAACTGGATCTCCGCCAGGCGCTGGAACAGGTCGCGGGCGCGGATCCAGCGTTTGCGAACCCGATCGTCGGCTACCAGCTGTGGATAGAGGTCGCCGATGGCGCAGTCGGCGAAGGGTTTGCCGTACAGCCGTTCGACATCATACGGCGAGAAGAGCGCCATCTGCGCGTCTTCTTTCGCCAGCTGGAAGGTGATGTCAGGGATCACCACCCCCAGCGACAGGGTTTTGATGCGGATTTTCTCATCGGCATTTTCACGCCGGGTATCAAGGAAGCGCAAAATATCGGGATGGTGAGCGTGCAGCCAGACCGCCCCCGCCCCCTGGCGGGCGCCGAGCTGGTTGGCATAGGAGAAGGCGTCCTCCAGCATCTTCATCACCGGCACCACGCCGGAGGACTGATTTTCGATGCGCTTGATCGGCGCCCCGGCCTCGCGCAGATTGGAGAGTAAAAAGGCCACGCCGCCGCCGCGCTTCGACAACTGCAGCGCCGAGTTCACCGCCCGGCCGATGGACTCCATATTATCTTCAATGCGCAGCAGGAAGCAGGAGATCAGCTCCCCGCGCTGCTGTTTGCCGGCGTTAAGGAAGGTGGGCGTAGCCGGCTGGAAGCGGCCGCTGAGTATCTCCTCCGTCAGCTGCCGCGCCTGCTGTTCATCGCCCCGGGCCAGCGTCAGGGCCACCATTACGCTGCGTTCCGCGAAATCCTCGAGGTAGTGCTTGCCGTCAAAGCTCTTCAGCGCGTAGCTGGTATAGAACTTCCAGGCGCCGAGGAAGGTCTGGAAGCGAAACGCGGCGCGCCGGGCATGGGCGAACAGCGCCAGCACAAACCCGCGATCATAGCCGGCCAGCAGCTGGGGATCGTAATAGCCCTCGCGGACGAGCCAGCTGAGTTTATCCTCCTGGCTGGCAAAGGCTAGGGTGTTGGGCTGAACCTGGGTCGCCATAAAAGCCTCAACCGCCTGGCGATCTTTCTCAAACGGGATGCGGCCCTCGCTGTCGTACAAATTCAGCATCGCATTGAGGGCGTGAAAATCCACGGCGGCGGTTATACGTTCTGCGGTTGTCGTTGCCAAAATTCGCTGACTCCTTTACGCACGTTATCGATATCGTCGGGGGTTCCCATCAGCTCGAAGCGGTAGAGATAGGGCACGGCGCATTTCTGCGCGATGACATCCCCGGCGCGCCCCCAGGCGTCGCCAAAGTTGCGATTGCCGGCGGCAATCACCCCGCGGATCAGCCGACGGTTATGTACGTCGTTTAAAAAGCGGATCGCCTGACGCGGCACGGCGCCGGCGGTACCGCCGCCGCCATAGCTGGGAACGATGAGAATATAGGGCTCGTCTACCTGCAGAGGTTCACGCTCGTTCAGCGGGATGCGCACCGCCGGCAGCCCCAGGCGCTGCACAAAGCGATGGGTGTTCTCCGAACGGCTGGAGAAGTAGACGATGAGGCTCATGCGCTGGCCGCCGCGACGGAGGGGCGCAGGCGATTGATCATATCCGGGCGGAAGCCGCTCCAGCGCAGGTCGCCGGCGATCACCACCGGCAGCTGGCGAAACCCCTGCTCGCGCAGGGTGTCGGCGGCATCCGGCTGCTGGTCGACGTTGACCATTTTAAAGGCCAGTCCCCGGCTCTCCATGGCTCGTCGGGTGGCATGGCACTGCACGCAGTCATTTCGAGTGTAAATAGTAATGCGCATGATTCGTATTTCCATTTAATATAACAACACGGCGCTAAACGTAGCGTCGAACGTTGTGGGCCATTCGATAAGGAAATACTAGATGTAGTTATTTAAAACTTCAACCACTCAATATATAGCGTTTTTAGCAAAGCGTTCCCCCGCCGGGGTGGCCAGGCGGAGGAGGGGGAAGGCTGCGCGAAACTACAGACGCATGGCGACGGCGAGGCGGTTAAAGGCGTTCATCAGGCTGATGGCGAAGGTGAGATCGCTTATCTGACGTGGGGTAAAATGTTCGCGCAGCGGCAGGTAAACCTCATCTTCCGCATGGCTGGCGGCGATGTCGGTGACCGACTCGGCCCAGGCAAGCGCCGCGCGTTCGCCAGGGGTAAAATGGTCGCTCACCCGCCAGCCGGCCAGGGCATCCAGCTTGCTCTGCGCCATGCCGCCTTTGCGCAGCGCCTGGCTGTGCTTCTCAAGGCAGAAGGCGCAGCCGTTGATCTGCGACACGCGTAAATAGACCAGCTCCACCAGGGCGCTGCCCAGCTCGCTTTTCTCCATCGCGAGGCTGGCCTGCACCAGCCCTTTATAGACTTCCGGGCTCAGTTCACTGAATGGCTGACGTAATTGGCTCATGGTGTTCTCCTCTCTAAGACGGCAGCCAAAATAGCACTATAATGGACTGCAAAAGATAGCCATATTGTGATGAAAAAAGCAGACCATAATGGAAGCCAGCCACCTCCCTCTTTATCAACGCATCGCCCGCCAGCTGAAATCCGCCATTGAACGTGGAGAACTGGCTCCGGGCAGCCGTCTGCCCGCCAGCCGGGTGTTTGCCCAGGAGCAGGGCGTCTCCCGGGCGACCATCGAAAACGCCTGGGGCGAACTGGTCGCCCAGGGCTGGCTCGAGCGACGCGGGCAAGCGGGAACCTTTGTCAGCGAGCGGCTCAGTCCGCGCCAGCTGGCGCCAGTGCCGCCCGCGCAACCTGCCGCGCCGGCGGAGCCGTTGCCGTTTCAGATGGGGCTCCCGGCGCTGGATCTCTTTCCGCGCGGGCTGTGGGCGCGGGTGATGGGGCGTCGGCTGCGGACGCAGTCGCGGTTCGATCTGGCGCCCGGCGATCCCGGCGGCGACCCGCTTCTGCGTCAGGCGATCGTCGACTATTTGCGCCTGTCGCGCAGTATCGACTGCCAGCCGGAGCAGGTCCTGATCGCCGGCAACTATGCCACCGCCATGAACCTGATCCTGCGTACCCTGGCGCAGCCGGGGCAGCATATGTGGATGGAGGATCCGGGATATCCCTTTATCCGCCCGGTGGTCGAGGCCGGGCAGCTGGTGGTGGATGCGATCCCGGTGGACGACGAAGGGATGGATATCGCCTGGGGCCAGCGCCATCACCCGCAGGCGCGGTTTGCCCTGCTCACCCCGGCGCATCAGAGTCCGCTGGGAGTGGCGCTCTCGCTGCCCCGGCGTCGCCAGCTGTTGGCATGGGCCGCAGAGCGTGACGCCTGGATAATTGAGGATGATTACGATAGCGAGTTTCGCTATCGCGGCAAACCGCTGCCGCCGCTGAAAAGCCTTGATGCGCCACAGCGGGTCATCTACGCGGGCACCTTCAGTAAGTCGATGTTTCCGGCGCTGCGCACCGCCTGGCTGGTGGTGCCGACCGCGCTGGCGGCGCGCTTTCACCAGACCGTGGAGCGCCAGCCCTGCACCGTTCCCACCCTGTGGCAGCAGACGCTGGCGGATTTTATCCAGCAGGGCCATTTCTGGCGTCATCTGAAAAAAATGCGCGCCAGCTACAGCCAGCGCAGGGAGTGGCTGGAGTCGGCTCTGCAGGCGCAGGGCTTTCAGGTCACGCCGCAGCAGGGGGGGATTCAGCTGGTCATGCCGGTCAACGGCGACGATCGCCTGCTGGCCCAACGGGCGGTGGCGGCCGGGCTGGCGGTACAGGCGTTGAGCGACTGGCGGATGCGCCATACCGGCGAGGGGGGATTACTGATGAGTTTTACCAATATTCGCTCGCCGGCAATGGCTGGCGCGCTGGCCCGGCGGCTGAGGGAGGCGATCGGCGTCGGCGGCGTCACGCCCGCTGGCGCATAAAAAACCCCTGCGGCCAGAGGCGCGCAGGGGCTGACGCGTATTTGTTATCTTCATTGCTTTCCGTGAAGCTGGCGGGCTTCCGCGCGCTTATCGCGCGGCGGCAGCAAACGCTATAGCTATTATCGACGTAAATTGAGCAATACGCCAATAAATACCCCGACGGCGGCGGCGGCGCCCACGCTGTGCCACGGTTTATTGCGCACGTAGGTGTCGGCGCAGCCCAGCGCATCGCACGCTGCCTGGCGCGCATCCAGCGCCGCCTGCTGCACCCGGTTGTGGCCATTAAGGCGGGCGCGGGTCTCTTTTAACAGCGACTGCGCTTTGGCACGCGCCGCTTCCGCTTCCTCTTTCGCGTCACTGCCCCACGATTTCAGCACCTCTTCCAGCGTGTCCGCTAATTGGCTGACATCGTTATGAATATCTTCGGCGTTCTCGTCAAAATTGTTGCGGTTCACATGGTTAGCCATCGTTATCTCCCTTAATTCCATCGAGTGAGTAAGTGTAGGACAAGATTTTGAATTATGCTTACTGCTGTGGTTTCTGGAATATTCCGAAAGCACTGCCCTTAATGAATAAGGTAAGGTCAATGTGCGGTAAAAGATAACGAGGAATCAGTATGTATTTAAGACCCGATGAGGTGGCGCGTGTTCTTGAAAAAGCCGGCTTCACCATGGATGTTGTGACGCAAAAAGCGTACGGCTATCGCCGCGGCGATAATTATGTTTATGTGAACCGCGAAGCGCGCATGGGGCGAACAGCGTTAGTTATTCATCCAGCGTTAAAAGAGCGCAGCAATATGCTGGCTGAACCGGCTTCAGATATCAAAACCTGCGACCATTATGAACTGTTTCCGCTGTATTTAGCCGGGGATGCGCAGCAGCATTATGGTATTCCGCACGGCTTTAGCTCACGCATGGCGCTTGAGCGTTTTCTTAATGGACTGTTTGGCGAAGCCCAGCCGGCCATGTCGACGAATTAATTCGCTGGATAAAGACCCGGGCGAAGCTGGCTGGCGGGAGGAAGCGACTGGCAGAGCCAGTCGCTGTTACCGTGTCGGTCAGGCTTTTGCCTGCTGGTAGGGCGCCACGCGGAACAGGCGGCGGCAATAGTCGAGGAAGTAGCCGTAAGCGGCGCCCATCATCATTGAAACCGCCAGGTTCGAGCTCACCGCAGCGACAATCTGGTGCCAGTCCGCACCCACGCTCCACAGAATGGCGACATAAACCGGCGACTGAAAGGTCACGTAGGCCAGTACGTCGGCCATATTTTTCATCCAGCCGGCCGGAGTGATGCGCCGGGCCTGACGCATCGCGAAGTCGCGATAAATCCCGTAAGGGACAGCGATAATAATGTTGACCGGGATCGCCACCAGGCGCGACGATAACGACTGCTCAAACGTCATACCAGAGAGAAAAATTTCGATCATCATGTTGACGACGGTGCAGTAAACCACCATCGCAAAGGTGTCTGCAACCGCATGCCGCAAGCGGGAGTGCGCAGAGAACATCGGAGTGCTCCTCGAAAATGAAGTCAATAACGCCGAAAAATGCGCGTTGGTATAGCGTTTTTGGGCTGCCTGTTTTGATGTGCGTAGAGTATATCTCTGCATTAAAAGAGGCAACTAGCTATAAATTTTTATTTATTGCCTTTTTGTCGATAAAATACTCTGCGAAGGTCGGTTTTTTGCCCGTTACGCTACATTTATTGCTGGCTTTGTTAAATTCCTTTAATTTCAAATAGTTGTGTTGTTTTTTTCGCCATGGTATCTGACCAGGGGGTCGGCATCTGACCGCCCGCTGTGGCGCAAAATCGCGTTAGTCTGTGATTAGTGTCATGTTTAGATGTTTTTATGCCATTATGCCGGTTTTTGTGGTGAAAAATTCTAAAATGGTATGTGGCGTTTTATTCTTAATGACTGAGTAACTATTCATTCGGCCACGCGGAGAGGGCCTGCGCCTTCACCGACGATAAGAGGATAACCCGCTGACTATAAAGGTAATATCGCCTTCTTGATATATTTTCCTATCTCACCATCCGCCGCTTTTATTTATTCAGGGTCTTATTGGCCTGTGCTGGCGAAAAAGAACCGGGGATTTCCCGATATAAAGTAAGTGGAAAAGGTTTACTCTCTGCATAATATATTTATCTGGATAACCGAAGGCTGGAAATAAATAAACGTTTCTATTACACTTGCCGCGTTGTGTCTTTTAATTTGCTATTTGGAAATTTTTAATTTTATGTCTTCAATGTTACACAAACTGAATAATATCCGTTCACTGCGCGCGCTGTCCCGTGAATTCTCCATTGACGTGCTTGAAGAGATGCTGGAAAAGCTCAGGATCGTCACTGAAGAAATACGTACGCAACAGCAGCTGACGGCGCAGCAGCAGGCGGAATATCAGGAAAAAGTGAATACCTGGCTTGAGCTGATGCGCGCCGACGGTATTTCTCCTGACGAGCTGGTGGCCGATATTCAGCCGCCGATGGCGGGCGGTAAAAAGCGGAAACCGCGCCCGGCGAAATATCGTTATACCGATCATACCGGCGCCGAGAAAACCTGGACCGGCCAGGGAAGAATGCCGAAGCCGATTGCCCAGGCGGTCGCCGAGGGGAAATCGCTGGACAGCTTTTTGATTTAAAACCGATGCGGCCAGCGCCACGACGGCGGGGAGACCCACCGCCCGGCCTGGCCTTATGACCTGCAGCGAGGGGCTTCAGCAGACGCCGAAGTCCCCCTCTTCCTGATAGGACGTCACCTCGTCTGACTTCAGCGTATAGCGTTCTCCCTGCTCCTGCGCGGCCTGAACCACCACCAGAGCCTCGCCCTGCACTTCGACCACTTTCAGTTTTGGCCCGCCCGCACGCGGTTGTACCAGATCGCCGACAGAAAACATCATTCACTCCTCACTGTTAATACCACGGATGAACCTAAACCATAGCTCAACGCCCGCGCACTGAACACCGGGTGTGCTCTTTTTTGTTAAAACAATTTGGAGGTATATGTATTAATGTTGTTAATGTTTTGCTGGCGCCATACCGCTGCTGACAAGGGGGACGGCGAGGGTAGGGTTACCATCAATCAGGTCAGGAAAGACACCATGAAGTATATCATTCTGTTGATCATTGTTATTGCTGTGCTGTATGTCCATTACCGCGGACGGGTGCGCTATCGTTTCTGGCGACAGCTCTCCGACCATTCCACATTTACCGCGCCGTTGAATGGATTTATGTATTTATTTTCCCGCGTGCCGAATACGCCTTATCTGCGCCCGGAGATGTTTCCCGAGCTGGCGATATTGCAACAAAACTGGCTGGTTATTCGCGAAGAAGGCATCCGCCTCCAGCAGCTGGAGCAGATTAAAGCGGCCGATAAATATAACGATGCCGGATTTAACTCATTTTTTAAAACCGGCTGGAAACGCTTTTATCTGAAATGGTATGAGGATGCCCATCCCTCCGCCAGCCAGCTTTGCCCACAAACTACCGCGCTGCTGCGGGATATTCCGTCGGTGAAAGCGGCCATGTTCGCCACCCTGCCGGACGGCAGCCGTCTGCCGCGCCATCGCGACCCCTACGCCGGTTCCCTGCGCTTTCATCTTGGCCTGGCGACGCCGAACGATGACCGCTGCTTTATCGAGGTGGATGGTCAGCGCTACAGCTGGCGCGACGGGGAAGGGGTGCTGTTTGACGAGACCTATATCCACTATGCGGAAAATACCAGCGGTGAGAATCGGCTGATTCTGTTCTGTGATATTGAACGGCCGATGCGCTACCGCTGGGCGCAGAAGGTCAACCACTGGCTGGGGCGCTATCTGATGAGCGCCGCCTCGGCGCCCAACGACGCCAGCGATCGCACCGGCGGAATTAACCGGGCGTTTCGCTATATCTACCAGATCCGCATTGTCGGCAAGCGGCTGAAAAAATGGAATAAGACGGTCTATTACGTCGTCAAATGGCTGCTTTTCGGCGGCATTGCCTGGCTTATCTGGAGTGCGTTTTAACTCCCCTGGCGCCGGTTCCACGGCATGATCGCCAGCAGGCGCGCCATGCCGCAAAAGCCGGTCATCCCGGCGAAAGTGAGCCCGGCGCCGACCGCGCCGCTGAGCAGGAAAAAGCCGCCGTTCACGGTATAGCCCAGCAGCACCCCCAGTAAAATCAGAACGCCAGCGGCGATTTGCACCTGGCGCATCAGCGGCAGCGGTTGCGATTTATCTTCCTCAATCGGGAGCCCCGCGGCTTTCCATGCCTGAATCCCCCCCGCCAGCAGGCTAACCTGCGCCGGCGCGGCGGCGGCGGCCAGACGAATGGCGTTATTCTGCGTCCGGGAGCCGGCCTGGCAGTGGAAGATCACGCGCTCGCCGGCCCGGGCGTTTAGGGTCGCGCCGCCGTTCAGGGTGGCGAGCGGCACCAGCTCGGCATCGGGAATATGTTCGCGCGCGTATTCATCCGCATCGCGGATATCTATCAGTCTGGCACCCTGGGCAATCTGCACCCGGGCTTCGGCAGGGGTTAAGGTGGCGATGGTCATAGGATCCTCACGGGCAATAGAGCGTTTTCAGCGTGTTGATCACCTGCTGTACCGCAGGATGGGTGATGAAATAGTGGATGCGCTGAGCGTCGCGTTCGCTGTCGATCAGCCCCTCGTCACGCATCCGCGCGAGGTGCTGCGAGGTGGCGGAAGGGCTCAGGCCGGTAGCGCGGGCCAGTTCACCGGCGCTGGCCCGCGGCGCGTCGCATAGCATGCACAGGATCAGCAAACGGTGAGGGTTGCTCATCGCTTTCATCAGCGCGGCGGCTTCGCCGGCGCGGGCCTGCAGGTCTTCGGGTGTGGTCATGTATTTTAGCTTTTTCTAAATTTAGATAACTCTAAAATAAAAAAGCCGCCAGCGCCAGCCCTTTTTCCCCGCGACTCAGGCCGGAACGGCGAGATCGGCTATCTGCGCCCGGGCGCTGGCGATCCCGGCGTCGCGACCGTGCGGGCGGTTATCCAGCCCTTCGGCATAGATAAATTCCACCTCATGGATCCCCATCAGCCCCAGCACCGCGCGCAGATAGGGGGTGACGGCGTCGGTGGTTTCTCCCTGGTGAACACCGCCGCGGCTGCTGACGACCACCGCCCGGACGCCCTCGACCAGCCCCTGCGGCCAGCTGTCGGTGTAGCGAAAGGTTTCCCGCGCCCGCGCCACGAGGTCGAACCATTTCTTCAGATCGGTCGGGACGTTGAGGTTATACATCGGGGCGCCGATCACCAGCAGGTCGCTGGCTTTTAACTCGGCAATAAACTGGTCGGAGAGCGCTACCGCCGCGCGGATGGCCGGCCGCGGATCCGCCGCCCCGCGCAGGGCGGCAAACAGCGCGCCATCCAGCGTCGGCAGCGCCATAGCGCTGAGATCGTGTTCGCGGATCCGATCGTGGCGGCCCGCCGCCTGGCGCGCCGCGAGAAATTCGTTAATCAGCTGATTGGTCAGGGAAGTTTCGCCATTAATGCTGGACTTTAATACCAGAACGTTAGCCATGATGAGTGCCTCAAGTGAAGGATAGAAGCAGAGACTAACACTGTCTTTTTTCTCTCTGGAGTGACATTATTTTCCTCTATTGTATCCCGTAAGGAATCAATCTGTGCGCGACGATCTGAACGCGATCCCGGTGTTTGTCACTGTGGTCGAGAGCGGTAACTTTGCCAGCGCGGCGACGATCCTCCACGTGACGCGATCGGCGGTGGGAAAAACCATTGCCCGGCTGGAAGCGCGTCTCGGCGTGGCGTTATTCCAGCGCACCACCCGCAGGCAACTGCTGACGGAAGAGGGAGAGCAATTTTATCACCAGTGTCGGGAGGCGCTGGGACGCATTCGCGAGGCCGAAGAAGCGCTGCAGCGCGGCAAAGGCGAGGTGCAGGGACGGCTGCGGATTTCGCTGCCGGTGCTGTTTGGCCAGCGCTGCGTGGCGCCGCTGCTGTTCCGCCTGAGCCAGCGCTATCCATTGCTGAAGCTCGAGCTCCACTACAGCGACCGGCAGGTCAATCTGCTGGAAGAGGGGTTTGATCTCGCGGTGCGTATCGGGAGCCTGGCCGACACCGGGTCGCTACGGGCGCGGGCGCTGGGGGAGCATGGCATGGTGCTGTGCGCGGCGGCGGAGTACCTGCGTCGCCAGCCGGCGCCGCAGACCATCGCCGGGCTGAGCGAGCACCGCACCCTCGGCTATCTGCATAACGGTCAGCTGCAAAAATGGCAACTTTTCGACCCGCAGCAGGGAGAAGTGCGCTTCACCCCGGAGGCGTGGCTGGTGCAGGATGACTTTGCCGCCATCGCCGCAGCGGCGCAGCAGGGAATGGGCATCGCCTGGCTGCCGGACTGGCTGGTGGCGCAGGCGCTCGCCGACGGGACGCTGCAGCAGGTTCTGGCGCCCAGCGACCGTGTGCGTTTCGCCATCCACGCGGTGTGGCCGGAAGGGCCGTGGCTGCCGCAAAAAACGCGGGTGACGATCGATGCCCTGCGGGCGGGGCTGGGTCTGGCGTAGCGTCCTCGGCCGGCGCGCTTTAGGTCATCGCCTCAGCGGCGTGGCCGTCCGGCACGGGCGGCGCGGCGGTATAGCGTGCTGCGGGCGATGCCCAGCATCTGCGCCGCCCGGCTGACGTTGCCGTTGACCCTGGCGAGGGTATCGACAATCAACTGCTCGTCATGGGCCTGTAATCCCCCACGCGGCAGCGGCGCAGGCGCAGCGCGGTATGCGTCCGGCAGCGCATCGGGCGTCAGCGTGTCGCCCTCATCGGCCAGAGCCAGCATCACCTTCAGGACGCTCTGCAGCTGGCGCACGTTTCCCGGCCACGGCAGCTGGCTGAGGTGGGTCAGCAGCGCGGTGGACAGCGTCACCCGGCGCGAAGCGCCGCCCAGGTCGCGCCACAGGGTGGCGATAAAGGTTTCCAGCGCCGGCCACTCGCGTAGCGGAGGCAGCGCCAGGGCGTACTCCCGCAGGCGCCACAGCAGATCTTCGCGAAATTCGCCGGCGCTGACCCGCTGGGTCAGGTTGCGGTGCGTGGCGCAGATCAGGGCGAAGTTCACCGGCACGCTGCGGCTGGCGCCGAGCGGGGCGACCTCTTTCTCCTGCAGTACTCGCAGAAGGCGGGTCTGCAGCGCCAGCGGCATATCGCCGATCTCATCAAGAAACAGCACCCCGCCCTCGGCCTCGCGGATTTTGCCGATATAGCCGTTTTTGCTGGCACCGGTAAACGCCCCTGGCTGGTAGCCGAAAAGCTCGGACTCGATCAGCGATTCCGGAATGGCGGCGCAGTTAATGGCGACGAATTTACCGCTGCGCCAGCGGCTGTGCTGGTGCAGCGTGCGGCTGACATACTCTTTGCCGCTGCCGGTTTCCCCCTCAATACAGAGCGCGATGCCGGCGTTAAGCAGCCGGAGCAGCTTTTCGCCTTCCCGCGGGCTGGTGAAGGGGAGCTGCATGGCCGGCGGGGCACTCACCGCCACCCGGCGGCGGGTGGGCTCGCGCAGGCGATAGTGATAGCGGCCCTGCGGGGTGGTCAGGGGCAGGGGAACGCTGACCGCCGTTTGCGTCAGCGTCGGAAAAAGCGACGCAAAGGTGAGCTGGCCAAACTGCGCCGCGCTCAGGCCGAACTCGCGCATCGCCAGCCGGTTGCCAGCGGTAAGGACGTTGTCGGAAAAGACCAGCAACAGTTCCTCCACGCTGTCGAGTTTGTCCACCTGCCGGTGGAGGCTCATCAGCCACTGCTCAGGATGCAGGCTCTGCTTCACCCACAGATACTCAATCTGCTTTGCCGCCGCTTTCACCCAGCCAAAGGTGTGCTGGTGGGGAAAATCCGCCGGGCCGGAGATATCCAGCACGCCGGCGATGCTTCCGTCCGGCCGCTGGAGCGGCATCGCCGCGCAGTACAAATTCTGGTTGCGGGTGAGAAAGTGCTGACGGCCATCGATTTCGCAGCCGTCGTCAATCGCCAGCGCGGTGCCGATGGCGTTGGTCCCGCGTCCGCTTTCGCTCCACAGATTGCCCGGCGCCAGCGCGACGCGCTGAGCCTTCTGCATCGCCTGGGTATCGCCGACGGTATGGAGCACCAGACCGCCGGGGTCGGAGAGGATCACCACCGACTGCAGGTCCGCCACCTGGCGCGACAGGGCTTCCACCACCGGCTGCGCCAGCTGCTGCAGGCTGCGGTGGCTGGCGAGCCGGTCCGCCAGCTCGCCGGCGTCGAGGCGGGGAAAATCCTCGGTGGCGGGATCCAGACCGTAGCGTTGGCAGCGAGACCATGAATCGCTCAGCAGGGGATTGGCGTTAACCTCTGGGGCGAGAAGAAAGGGATTGCCTGGCACAGGGCACCTCTGGGTCGATGTTGCTGTGTTGCAATATTGTAGCTATTTGGTTTATTTGGTGTTGCGATTTGCAACACATAAGTGGAAACCCGTGCGACAGTGGCTGACCATCTGCCCAGTTAGTAAATGCAACCTGTTAATAAATAAACCTATTTAGAGAAAATGAAAAACTGGCATAACCCCTGCAAAGTGAGATGCGTTCGGCGGCAAGTTTAAAAAATCAATATGCCGCTGCGTCTCAACCCTACAGAAGGAGATTTGCGATGCGTTATGCACACCCTGGCCAGCCCGGCGCCCTGGTTTCATTGAAATCCGCTTACGGCAACTTTATTGACGGTAAATTTGTCGAGCCGCTGAGCGGTGAATTCTTTATGAATACCTCCCCGGTAGACGGCAGCAACATTGCGCAGTTTCCCCGGTCGGATGCCAGAGACATTGACTTCGCCCTCGACGCCGCCCACCGTGCGGCGCCGGCGTGGGGCAAAACCTCAGTGCAACAGCGCTCCAGGCTGCTGCTGCAGGTCGCCGACCGTATTGAACAGCATCTGGAATATCTGGCGGTGGCGGAGAGCTGGGACAACGGCAAACCGATCCGCGAAACGCTGAATGCCGACCTGCCGCTGGCGGTGGATCACTTTCGCTACTTCGCCGGCTGCCTGCGCGCCCAGGAGGGAAGCACTGCCGAAATTGACGAAACCACGGTGGCCTACCATTTCCATGAACCGCTGGGGGTGGTCGGTCAGATTATCCCATGGAACTTCCCGCTGCTGATGGCCGCGTGGAAGCTGGCCCCGGCCCTGGCGGCGGGTAACTGCGTGGTGCTCAAGCCGGCGGAACAGACGCCGCTGAGTATTACCCTGCTGCTGGAGCTGATCGGCGATCTGTTCCCGGCGGGGGTGCTGAACGTGGTGCAGGGCTTCGGCAAAGAGGCGGGCGAGGCGCTGGCCACCAGCAAGCGTATCGCCAAGCTGGCGTTTACCGGCTCCACGCCGGTCGGGCGACATATTCTCGCCTGCGCGGCGGAGAATATTATCCCCTGCACCGTCGAGCTGGGGGGCAAATCGCCCAATATTTACTTCGCCGACGTGATGGAGGGTGAAGAGGAGTTTATTGAGAAGGCGGTGGAGGGGCTGGTGCTCGGTTTCTTCAACCAGGGTGAGGTCTGTACTTGCCCGTCGCGGGCGCTGATCCATGAATCCATCTATGAGCCCTTTATGGCGCGGGTCATGGAGAAGGTGGCGCAGATCCGTCGCGGCGATCCGTTAGATACCGACACCATGATCGGCGCCCAGGCTTCCCGCCAGCAGTTCGACAAGATCCTCTCCTATATTCAGATTGCCCGGGAAGAGGGCGGACAAATCCTCACCGGCGGCGAGCGGGCGGCGATCGCGCCGGCGCTGGATAATGGTTTTTATATTCAGCCCACGCTGATTAAAGGTCGCAACGATATGCGCTCCTTCCAGGAGGAGATCTTTGGGCCGGTGATCGGGGTGACCACCTTTAAGGACGAAGCGGAAGCGCTGGCTATCGCCAATGAGACCCAGTTTGGCCTCGGCGCTGGGGTGTGGACGCGCGATACCAATCTCGCCTATCGCATGGGGCGCGGTATTCAGGCCGGTCGCGTATGGACCAACTGTTATCATGTCTACCCGGCACATGCGGCGTTCGGCGGCTATAAACAGTCCGGCGTCGGGCGGGAAACGCATAAGATGGCGCTGGATGCCTATCAGCAAACCAAAAACCTGCTGGTGAGCTACGGCACCGCGCCGCTGGGCCTGTTCTGAAGCCCATCTCATTACTGATTGATCCTCAGTCCGCAATCCGTTCGGGTTGCGGATTTTTTTTGCGTCAAAATAACCCGGTGAAAGCGAGCGGTTACGGTGGCGGATAACGGCAATACATTTGGGTTAATGAAGTAATGGCTTTCATTTGAAAACAAAAACACTTCCAGAACAAGAAATTACAGCGCGGGTCAGGAGCGCTTTGCCTTAATTTGTGTAGAAATGATGAAGATTAATACCAGGAAAATTCCTAATTTTTTAGTGGCAACGGGTTTGGGCACAATAAAACAAGACGCTTTTTTGAGCAATTACCTTTAAATTTGTTAATAAAATGGACGTGTTGTTGTTGAGAGGTATTTAATTTTCTTTTGTATAGATATGTAAATTAACATTGAAATGCCATTTCAAAAAATAACTTTATGCCGAGTATAGTCGTTAACCTGTATGTAACATTTCATCAGGTTGCCTTTTTTTACATCGGGTAATATATTTATTTCGCACATCAAAATAACTCTTTTTCTTCTGCTTGTTATTCATGGCCACCTTTCGGCGAAATAAAGCGGAGTTAAAGGACGTGTGCCGATTATCCTGCGGAAGGAACGCAATGAACATTTACAGGGAGGAACGGACGAGCCGTTTCGCGATAGCCATGGGGCTATTGTCGATCACGGGAAAATATATTCGTTAACGATGAGATAAATAATGAAAACGCAACTTCGTATTATGGCAATTCTCATGGGAGCGCTGGTTTCTGGCGCTGCAATTTCTGTTACTACGCCAACCATTAACGTTAACCCTGGCTCCAACGCGGGTACCCAGGGTACCGGCGGACAGGTTATCTTCAATGGATCAATCACCGACAGCTCCTGCAATATCGACAGCGCATCCACCAGCCAGACGGTGGATCTGGGCAAATGGGCCAGCACCTATTTTACCAGCACAGGTTTTGAAACCACCAAAACGCCTTTCCATATCAAAGTAAAAGATTGCCCTGCCAGCGTGACAAATGTCGCGGTGCTGTTTGACGGCGCGCGCGATCCGTCTGATAACACGCTGTTGGCGACCACCGGCGGCGCCGCTGGCGTGGCGATCAAGCTGTATGAAGATGACAAGTCTACGGCGGTCAGCCTCGGCAGCGTGTCTAAAGCCAAAAATGTCGTTACGGGCGCGACTGCCGGCACCGGCACTGCCGACCTCAAGTTTTTCGCCGACTATATCTCCACCGGTGCGGTGACGGCTGGCGATGCCAACGGTACGGCTAATTTCAATATGATTTATAACTAATCATATTGCGCGCTATTCAGAGTCAGTCCACTGCGTGCTGATTAATTGCAGATAGCTAAAGTGATAATTGTCATAAAGTCACGAAATATATTCGTGACGGTATAGTTATTTTTGCTAATTATCCCGACGGGTACTGGCTCTGATATTCCCTGCTTTATTTTATTGTTTGTTCAACCTTTACCTGATGGTAAGTCATAATGAAGAAAATAATTGCCGTTGCGGCCTTTCTGCTGTGCTCCACGGCAGCGCAGGCCGGTATTGTCATGGGTGGAACCCGTGTGATTTATCAGGAAGGGAAGCGTGAAGCCGCTATTTCAGTCACTAATGCCGATACCCATACGCCCTATCTGGTGCAGTCGTGGGTGGAAAATTACGCGGAAAACGATAAGGCCAAGGTGCCCTTTATTGTTACGCCGCCCTTATTCCGTCTCGATCCGGAGCAAAATAACGTCCTGCGCATTAACTTTATTGGCGCCTCGCTGCCCAGCGACCGTGAATCGGTCTACTGGCTGAACGTCAAGAGTATCGCCCCGACGCCCAAGGGCGAGGTGAACAAGCTGCAGGTCAATATTAAGTCGAAATTCAAAATCTTTTATCGACCCAACGGCCTGGCGGGCGACCCGGCTAAAGCCTGGCAGCAGCTGAAGTTTAGCCAGTCCGGCGGCCATCTGACGGTGGCAAACCCCACTCCCTATTTTGTCTCTTTTTACGCCGTCGAGGTGGGCGGGCAGGCAATCGACGAGCCTGGCATGGTGGCCCCCTTTGGCGAGAAAACGTGGCCGGTGAGCGGGCACGGCACCGTCAAATGGCGGGCGATTAACGACTACGGCGGCGTCAGCGATTACGCCCAGCAGTAATTCCCCTTTGTGATGAGCTTACCGGACGGCGCCAGCATGAAAAGAATAACAACAGCCAGGGTGCGGGAGTATGCCGCGTTGCCCGTCACCGCCGGACGGGCGCTGGCGCTGGCGACGCTGCCGACGATGATGTGCTGTCTCAGCCCGCTGAGCCGGGCGCTGGCCGACGACTATTTTGATCCGGCGGCGCTGGAGTTTGCCGACCCGCAGCAGCAAACCTCCGATCTGCACTACTTCGCCAAACCCGGCGGGCAGCAGCCGGGGACTTATCCTGTCACCGTGGTGGTTAACGACCAGGAGCTGGGCCAGGCCAATATCACCTTTGTTGACGATGGCGGGCAGCTGCAGCCGGTGCTGACGCCCGGGCAGCTGGCGGATTATGGGGTCAACGTCAGCGCGTTTCCGGCTTTTCAAACGCTGCATGAAGGTGAGACCTTCACCCGGATCGAGAAGTTTATTCCCGACGCCAGCAGCCGCTTCACCTTCGCTAACCAGCGCCTGACGCTGAGCATTCCCCAGGCGGCGATGAACGTGCAAAGCCGCGGCTATGTCGATCCCTCGCGCTGGGACGATGGCGTGCCGGCCGCGTTTGTCGATTACTATTTTTCCGGCGCGCAAATAAAGAATGCCGATGAAGGGGAGAGCAGCCGCTCAAACTATCTCAATTTACGCAGCGGCGTGAACCTGGGCGCCTGGCGGCTGCGCAATATCTCCTCAATGCAGTACGACCAGCAGCGCCGGCACTGGGATTCACAGAGCACCTGGCTGCAGCGCGACGTCCGCTCGCTGAAGAGTCTGCTGCGGATCGGCGATACTTACACCACCGGCGATGTGTTTGACAGCATCCCGTTTCGCGGCGTCCAGCTGATGTCTGACGATGAGATGCTCCCGGACAGCCAGCGCGGCTTTGCCCCTACCATCCGCGGCGTGGCGCACAGCAATGCCAAAGTGACCGTCTCCCAGCATGGGTATGTGATCTACGAAACCTTCGTGTCGCCGGGGGCGTTCGCCATCAGCGATCTTTATCCCACCTCGCAGAGCGGCGATCTGGAGGTGAAGGTGACCGAGAGCAATGGTTCGGTGCGCACCTTTACCCAGCCCTATTCCGCCGTGCCCTACATGCTGCGCGAAGGGCGCGGCAAATTCAGCCTCAGCGCCGGTCGCTACCACTCCGGGGCGGATTCGGTGCGCTCGCCGGAATTCCTGCAGGGCACCCTGTTCTATGGTCTGTCGGCGGGATTTACCCTCTACGGCGGCACGCAGCTGGCCCAGGATTATCAGTCGTGGGCGCTGGGCCTGGGCCGCGGCTTTGGCGAGTTCGGTTCGCTGGGAGGCGACGTCACCCAGGCCGTCACCCGTACCCCGTCGGGCAAGCGCTATGCGGGCCATTCGCTGCGCGCTCAGTATCAGAAAGATTTCGTCAGCTCGGGCACCACGTTCAGCCTCGCCAGCTATCGCTACTCCTCCAGCGGCTATTACGATTTTGCCGAAGCCAGCGCCCTCGAAAGCGCGCAGGGGCAGGTGGACAACCGGCGCCGCCGGGAGGAAGTGTCGGTGTCACAACGCCTCGGCGGTCTGGGCAGTCTGGCGGTTTCCGCCTGGTCGCAGGAATACTGGCACCGGCAGAGTCGGGATGAGACGGTGCATCTCGGGTTCTACAGCGCCTGGAAAGGGATCTCCTGGGGCGTGGGCTATTACTACACTCGCGCCAGCGGCCAGCAAAAAAATGACCGCTCCTGGTCATTCAATATCAATATTCCGCTGGGCGGTCCGCTGTCCGACAGCGCGGTGAGCTACAACACCACCTCGGACAGCAATGGCTATACCTCGCAGCAGGTGTCGCTGTATGGCGCGGTGCCGACGCGGCCGAATCTGTTCTACTCGGTTCAGCAGGGCTACGGCAACCAGGGGCGGGGCACCAACAGCAGCGTCGCCCTGGACTACCACGGCGGCTTCGGCAACGCGCAGCTCGGCTATCGCCATGACGCCGCCAGTAATCAGCTGACCTGGGGAGGCGCCGGCTCGGTGGTCGCGCATCCGCACGGCGTGACCTTCGGTCAGACGGTGGGCGAGAGCTTCGCCATCGTCCGCGCGCCGGGGGCTGCCGGCGTGGCGGTGCAAAACGGCAACAATGTGCACACCGACTGGCGCGGTTATGCTGTGGTGCCGTCTCTGACCACCTACCGGAAAAATGTCATTACCCTCGACACGGAGTCGATGGCGGATGATACCGACGTCGACCAGCAGGGTCAGACGGTGATCCCCGGCGGCGGCGCGGTGGTGATGGCCAACTACCGGACCCGCATAGGCAACCGGGTGCTATTTACCCTGCGCAACGCGCAGGGGCCGTTACCCTTTGGCGCCAGCGCACGGTTGGTCGGGACGGAGGAGAGCGGCAATGCGCCGGGCGGCATGGTAGCCGACGGCGGTCAGGTGTACCTCAGCGGCGTGCCGCAGGAGGGAACCCTGGCGGTGAGCTGGGTCGTCAATAACCAGTCGCAGAGTTGCACGATGCATTTTCATCTTGCGGATAACCCACAGCAGAGTCTGAATACGGTGAAAACCGTCTCCGGGCTGTGCCAGTCACGCTGAGGCGGCTATGAAATCTGTTTTTCGTCTACTTCCTTTTCTCTTTTTGCTGGCGCTGAGCGGCTATCTTCCCGGCGCGCGGGCTGAAAACTGCCGCGCGAATATCGGCCAGACCACCGTCAATATTCCCAATATCAAGTATTTGCCCACGCTGCCGGTCAATACCCAGATGACCAGCGCGATGGCGGATAACGGCAGCGGGATCCCCTTTTCCTGCGACCTGCAGCTGCCGACGGCGAGCGCCAAACGCATTGTCTACAAACAACTGAAAACCGGCGGCTCGCCTGTGGTGATTAACGGACAGCACGTCTACCCCAGCGCCATCGACGGCATCGGCTACTCGCTTAGCTTCCAGTGCGCCGGCGGCCCGATGCGCGCTATCGACGGCAGCCACTCCGCTGGCGGCGAGTCGGTGGTGGTCTGCGACAGCACGATGCTCCCGGCGCTCATGACGCAGCAGCAGACGACGGTCAGGATCGCGGTAACCTTCTATAAGACCGGTACGGTACAGCTGGCTGACGGGACGCATACCAACTCGCCGCCGCTGCCGCAGGTGGGGGAGGTGACCATTGAACAGCAGGCCAACGGGAACGCCGGCTTTGTCGCCAGCGAGCCGGTCAGCATTGATATCGCCGCCCTGAACGTGGACATTGGCAGCAGCGGCAGCTGCCAGGTGGCGACCTCAACGATCCAGGTCAGTCTGGGCACGGTAAATCGGGCGGAGTTTCACGGTAAAGGGAGCACCGGCGGCCAGGCGAAGCGCTTTTCGATCCCGGTGTTCTGTCCGACGCCGACCGATGTGCGCATCGGCTTTTTCGGCGTCAGCGTGGAGAGTGATACCCTGGCGCTAAGCAAGGCCAGCAACAGCGCCAGCGGCGTCGGCGTGAAGCTGACCTACGGCAATAACCCCGGCGCGGCAGTGTCCGATGGCACCAGCGTTAAAATCAATGAGGCCAGCAACTTGCCGATCCTGAAAAGGGTAACCGGCAGTAACGCCGGCACGGCTGAGGCCATTAATTTTAACGCCCAGTATGTGCAAACTGACGCCACGGTGACGGCGGGCACAGCCGACAGCATGGTGACCTTCGCCCTCGAGTATAACTAGCGTGGGGCCGGAGCATAGGCCGCCTGAAGGGGGATCGCCACCACCGCGCCGTCATCGTCGATATAGTTCAGCTTGTACAGGCGAGCGCTGTCGGTCGTTGACACGGTATAGCTGCTGTACGGCCGGAGCATCACGTTTCTCATTGGCGAAATGTGGCCTTTATTATCGATCAGCGCCCCGTTGACCAGGGTGATATGCAGTGGGCCTGAGTTAGTCAAGCGCAGGTTATTGCCGCTCTGCTGCCACTGCAGCTTTTGCACCTCTCTGGCGAGGGTGGTGGCGATGGCAGGAGGACGATAAAACAGCTTCAGGCGGGTGCGGACGATAAACTGCAGCGTATGGTTACCGTCTGACGGCGGCGGATTCTCCTGAATATTGACCCAGTACAGGCTTTCCCGATCGGCGGGGAGCCCGCCGCCGTGATAGATAAAGCGCAGCTGGGCGCTTTGCTGGGGGGATAAATAGACCAGCGGCGGGGTCGCCACCATCGGCAGGTCGACGCGCGACCTGTTGAGCCCGGCGTCCAGCCAGATCTGCACTTTATAAGTTGTGCGGCTGCGGTTATGAATGTTCAGGGTGGCGGCTTTGTCTTTTCCTGAGTAGACCACCCGCGTGGCATCGATGGAGATCCCGGCGCAGGCCTGAAAGGTCATGACGCTAAACAGAACAGCCAGCTGTATTTTCATCTTCGCTCCCTTTGCGTCTCATCCCTGACCGGGAAGCTATTCTTGCATAATGGTGAACCGGGCCGTTGCGTTGCCGTCGCCGGGGAGTACGTGGGCTTTATCCCAGGTATAATAGAAGGCTTTCAGCCTGAAGGTGCCGGAGCCGCCGTCCACCGGGATCTCGATGCGGGGATCGTGCTGCGGATCGAGGTGTGCATCAAGGCCGAGCGGCGTCCCCGTACGGTCGGTGAGCAGAATACCCACGCTACCGGCCGGCTTACCGCTATCGTTGAGGGCCAGCACATGATTTTCAGGCGTGGCGGTGGGAGAGGGGCCATCCACCACAATGTAGTAGGTGCCTTTCTCGCAATCTTTGACGCGAATATCGACGCCGACCGCTGGCCCGGTACCCGACTGGCTATTTTTCAGTCTCGACAGCGGAATATTGCCCATGCTGATGTCGATGGCTCCGTTATTGCCCGCCCCTTCGAGTTTGCAGGCGCCGTTCACGACCCTGCCGATGAAATTTAGCGTACCGTCTGCCGCGTAAACCGGGCTGACGGCCAGTCCGACGAAGAGCATCGCCAGACCCAGCATGGTTATTTTCATGTTCATTCCTCCTGTCGTGCCGGTAAACCTGGCGCCAGGGTCATTATTTTACGGGTCAGATACGGCACAAAATGATTTTAATCGGGCATGTTTTTTATTAATTCATTTATTTGGCAAATATATTGTCGTCTGGAATTAATATATGCTTGTTATTTATTACCTGCGTTTTCCGGGATAGTACTGTGGAGGAATGCTGGAGTAAATAAGACGGTAGTTATCGGTGTCTGAACGCGAAATATCGTGCATTTAAATAAATTATTCATTAATTCAATTAGTTACTTCTCTCTTGCTGCTGTTTTTTGTGCTTAATTCGGCACGATGTCAGTCTGGAAAATACGATCGCTGGCGTAAAGCTACGCCCGGCGGATGAGAAATCATTCACCGGGCGATAGCCCTGTTTCGTTGTCAGATTTGCGATCGGCAACCCGATCGTCGGGTTGTATGTCCCGATGTTTAAAAATAGGATGAATTCCCTGTTACGCGCTGCGGATGGTGTTGACTGAGAAGCGGCCGGCCACCCCGGCGCGAAAACCCGATAACAATAAGGATGGCGAGATGAAACTGACGGTGGGGCTGGCGCTGACGCTGGCGATAATGACCTGTGGCGCCCAGGCGCGCGATATGCAAACCATTGAGCGCAGCGGTGAACTGAAGGTCGGCGTGCCGGGCGACTACGCCCCGCTGGCGTTTCGCAATGCCGCCGGCGAGCTGCAGGGCTATGACGTGGACATGGCCCGCGATCTCGGGCGCACGCTGGGGCTGAAGGTGAGCTTCGTCTACACCAGCTGGCCGGCGCTCGCCGCCGATCTGCAGGCGGACAAGTTTGATATTGCGATGGGCGGCGTGACGCAGACCCCGGCGCGGGCGAAGGACTTCGCCCTCAGCCACCCGGTGGTGGCGAACGGTAAAATCGCCTTAGCCAACTGTCAGGCCGCCCCCCGGCTTGGATCGCTGGCGAAGATAGACCGTCCGGAGGTGAAGGTGGTCGTCAACCCTGGCGGCACCAACCAGAGCTTTGTCGATGAGCATATTAAGCAGGCGCAGATCATTCGCGTGAAGAACAACGTCGATAACCTGGAGGCGCTGCGGCAGAAAACGGCCGATATGATGGTGACCGATCTGATCGAAGGCGACTATTACCAGAGCAAAGAGCCCGGCGTGTTCTGCGTCGCCAACGAGACACCGTTCGCCGGCACCGCCAGCGACAAGGTGTATATGATGAGTAAAGATAATCCGGCGCTGCTGGAGAAAGTGAACCAGTGGCTGGATAGCCAGGATAAAGAGGTTCTCAAACGGAAGTGGAAAATTCGCGGTTAAGCGCTGAGGCACCCACCGCCGACGGGCGCGTCCGGCGGTGGTTGTCGGCCGCGGTCAGCGCTGCGGCGACAGCGTCTGTCGCGCCAGGTCGCGGAAGTAGCAGGCGTAGCCGAGGGTGGCGGTCAGGCACAGCATATAGCCAAACGACTCGCTGCCTTCCTCCACCGTATTTTTCACCACCCGTGCGTAGTTCTCATCCAGCACGGCGTACCACAGGCCGTGCATACCGAACAGCTGCGAGAAGACCAGAATCGCCAGCAGGCCGCTGATCATCATCCCGTAATACGGGGTGCGGGTATAATCCGCCAGCTGCGACAGGGTCTGGCGCAAATGGCGCAGCGGCATCAGCAGGGACCCTGCGGTAGCCAGCAGGGCAAACCACACCCAGCTGCCATGGGAGAGTAAATCAAACAGGCCATCCAGTTCGCGGATCAGCATGGCGAGGAAGAAGCCGCCGATGAGGATATTGCTATAGCGCAGGTGGGCATATTTGCGCGCCAGCAGAAGATGAACCAGCACGATGACGGCCAGCACGCTCTCCTGAACCACTTCGGTGAGCGACACCTCCGGGATGTCGTTGCCAAATACCCGAATATCCACCCACAGGCAGAGTACCGCGATGGCGGCCGCGACCGCCGCGCCGAGAAAGAAAAGCAAGCTTCGTAACAGAGACATTAACACCACAACTTATTTTTAAAACAAATATCATAAGTTTTGGGAATACATGTTCCTGTTCACTTTGTGCGACTTTGCGGCTGTTTTTTAACGTTTTGCGCTTTTTAGCGCCGGGAAAGACGACAGGGGAGGGGGACTCCCCTGAATGAGAGGACGTCAGAGAATATCATCCACCACGCCGCCGTCAACGCGCAGCGCGGCGCCGGAGGTGGCCGACGCCTGCGGCGAGCAGACGTAAACCACCATATTGGCGACCTCTTCCACCGAGGCCGCCCGCTGGATCACCGAACTCGGACGATGGGTCATGACAAACGCTTTCGCCAGTTCCTCCAGCGACTGGCCGGTTTTCGCCACTTCGTCTTTCAGCATTTCGGCAAAGCCGTCGGAAATCGTCGGCCCCGGCAGCACGCTGTTAACGGTCACTCCGCTGCCGGCGACATATTTCGCCAGGCCGCGGGCCAGCGACAGCTGGGCGGTCTTGGTGACGCCATAGTGGATCATGTCCGCCGGGATATTGCGCGCCGATTCCGAGGAGATAAACACCACCCGCCCCCAGCCTTTACTGACCATCGCCGGCAGCAGCCCTCGCGACAGGCGCACGCCGGACATGACGTTGGTCTGCCAGTAGTTTTCCCAGGTCGCGTCATCGGTGGCGTAAAAATCCTGCGGGCCGTAGATCCCGGCGTTATTGACCAGAATATCGACGCCGGTCACGGCCTGCAGCAGCTGTGCCGCGCCGTCAGCGCCGCTGAGGTCGGCGACGGCGGGGCGCGCTTTCGCCCCCGGCACCTCATTTTGCAAGCGGGCGATCGCGGCGTTCACACTCTGCTCGCTGCGCCCGTTAAGGATGATCTCTGCGCCGCTCTCCGCCAGGCCTTTGGCGATAGCAAAGCCAATACCCGCCGTGGAGGCGGTGACCAGCGCGACTTTCCCCGATAAATCAATCTTCATGTTCCTGCCTTCTGGTTGTGGATCTCCCATTAAGCGTAGCAGCGGCGGTATCGGTGAGGATCAGTAACCGGCGTGCTTATTGACCAGGTTTTTGAGCTGCAGCCCGCGACGCTGGCGCTGAATGTTCTCCAGCAGCTGGCGGGCGATCACCTCGGCGGGGGCCGCAGAGGCCATATGCGGGGTGATCACCACCTGCGGATGGCGCCACAGCGGATCGTCCGCCGGCAATGGCTCCTGCGGGAAGACGTCGAGCACCGCTCCGGCGAGCTGGCCGCTCTCCAGCGCCGCCAGCACATCCTCATTGACCATATGCTCTCCACGCCCGCAGTTGATTAACACCGCCCCGGCGGGAAGCCGGCTGAAGAGCGGCGCGGCGAGAATACCCCGGGTCTGCGCGGTGAGCGGCAGGAGGTTAATCAGCCCGTCAAGCGACCCGAGGAAGCTGTCGAGCGCCTCCTCGCCGCGGTAGCAGGTGACGCCAGCCAGCTGCTTCTCACTGCGCGACCAGCCGGAGACCCGATAGCCAAGACGGGCCAGCTGGTCGGCGATATAGCCGCCAATTTCGCCGAGGCCCATAATGCCGATATGGAAGTCGGCGGCGGCGCGCTGGGGATAGAGCTTCCAGGTTTGGGTCCGCTGGTGGGCCAGCGCCCGGTCAAAATAACGCTGGAACCACAGCACGCCCCACAGGGCATATTCGAACATGCCGTGACGAAAGTCCTCATCGATCACCCGGCACAGCGGGATATCGCTGGCGAACAGCGCGGGCGGCAGATGATCGACCCCGGCGGACGCGGCCTGGATCAGCTTCAGCCCCGGCGAGCGGGTCAACAGCTGCGGGCTAGGGAACCAGCAGCTGGCGTACTGCGCGTCCCGCGCCGCCTGGTGATGGGGCAGGAGCGCGGTGACGTCGGGAAACTGCTGCAGGGCGGCGCAGATATCGCGGGCGAAATCCGCGTCGTTACAATCCACCACGATAGTGATATCGGACATAGGCGTTAGTCTTTGTAAGAAGTATCGAGACGGTCAAGACGGCGCAACCACGCCTGCCAGACCTGTTGACGTTCATGCTCCACGCCCATCAGCTGCTCGCAGGCGTGCTGGCTGAGGTGCGGGGCGATGGTGTGGATCGGGCTGAGTGCCGCCAGCTGGGCGGCGGCCATCTGGATCTCGCAGGCACGATTGAGGTAGAACATGATGTAAAAGGCGTCAGCCACGGTACGGCCCACCGACAGCAGGCCGTGGCTCTGCAGGATCATGGCGATATTATTCCCCAGCGAGCGCTGAATGCGCGCCCGTTCGTCGAGGTCAAAGGCCACCCCTTCATAGGGGTGGTAGCCGACGCGCTGGTAAAACTCAGTGCTGATCTGGTTGAGCTGCAGCAGGCCGTCCTCGCAGGCGGCCACCGCCATCCCCGGCAGGGTGTGGGTGTGGATCACGCAGTGGGCGTCTTCCCGGGCCATATGCACCGCGCTGTGGATGGTGAAGCCCGCCGAGTTAGCCGGCGCCTCGCCCTCTACGACCTTGCCCTGCATATCCACCACGATCAGATTGCTGGCGGTGACCTCATCAAACATCATGCCGAAGGGATTAATTAAAAAGCGCGGCTCGCCGTCGCCGGGCAGGCGCACGGAGAAGTGGGTGTAGAGGGTATCCTCCCAGCCGAACAGCGCCGCCAGACGGTAGGCGGCGGCCAGCTGCTGGCGCAGGTGTTGCTCAGTTGCCATTTAGTGCACTCCCATAAATTCACGGATTCGTTGCAGAGAAGGGGCCTCCAGCGGGCTGCGGATCACCTGCGGGGCGATGTCGGCCTGCACCACGCCGTTCTCCATCAGCACCACGCGGTCGGAAATCGACAGGGCGAAGTCCATCTCGTGGGTGACAATCAGCATGGTCATACCTTCGCGGGCCAGCGACTGAATAACCTTCAGCACCTCGCCCACCAGCTCGGGATCCAGCGCCGAGGTCGGTTCGTCAAACAGCATGATGTCCGGCTTCAGCGCCAGCGCCCGGGCGATCGCCACGCGCTGCTGCTGGCCGCCGGAGAGCTGTCCGGGGTACTTGTGGGCATGGGCCAGCAGACCGACGCGGTCGAGCAGCGCCAGGGCCTGCTCGCGGGCGACCGGCTGATCCAGCAGCTGGTGGTAGCGCGGGGCCAGCATCACGTTGTCGAGCACCGTGCGGTGGGGGAACAGGTTGAAGCTCTGGAAGACCATGCCGATGCGCCGCACCCCGGCGCGCATCTGGCGCTTATCGACGATGGCTCCGCCTTTCAGATAGTCCTCGCCGTAGAGAATGATCTCCCCGCCATCAATGCTTTCGAGGGCGTTGATGGTGCGGATCAGGGTTGTTTTGCCGGAGCCGGACGGGCCGATGATGCTGATCACCTCCCCGTTATCTACCTGCAGGTCGATGCCTTTCAGCACCTCATGCTGGCTCCAGGATTTGCGGATGTCCCGCAGATCCAGCGCCGGCGGCGCGCCGTTGACGGCCGGGGTGGTGATCGCTTCCGTCATCGCCGGCAGGCTCTGGCGCAGCGCCTGGCATTCCGCCTCGCTGAGCGTTTGCGGACGCTTGCGCTGAATATCGAGGCTATTCTCCAGCGCCCGGAACAGCCAGGTGAAGACGGTAACCACCATGACGTAGTACACCGCCACCGCCAGCAGCGTCTCCATCACGAGGAAATTTTGCGCATACAAGCGCTGGCCGGTGAGCAGCAGCTCGGGTAAGGAGACCACCGATAAAATCGAGCTCAGCTTAATGATGGTAATGTATTCATTGATCAGCGTCGGCAACGAGATGCGAAACGCCTGAGGAATAACAATCAGCCGCTGGATGCCGATAAAGCTGAAGCTCAGCGCATGGCCCGCCTCGCTTTGCCCTTTGGCCACCGACAACAGCCCGCCGCGGTGGATCTCCGCCATATAGGCCGCTTCGGTGACAGTCATCGACACCAGCCCGGCGATAAACGGCACCCCGAGCAGCGGCTGGGTCACCGGAAACAGCTGCGGCAGGTTGTAGACAAACACCAGCAGCACCATCAGCGGCACGCTGCGGAAAAACCAGATATAGAGTTCGACGGGGATCTTGATCCAGCGCGGCGCCGAGAGCTTCGCGCAGGCTAGCAGAAAACCGACCACCAGGCCGATCCCCCAGGACAAGGTGCTGATCACGATAACCGTCACGCACGCCTGCCAGAATGCCCCAATGCTAAATAATGAAAAAAAGTATCCCCAATCGAACGCCATACTGACTCCTGTTGCGCAGTGCTTATTGTCTTAATCGATGCTTTCTAAGTTGTATTTTTTGATCAGCGCGGCATATTTGCCGTTGGCTTTGAGCGTGGCGAGGGTGGCCTTGATCGCCTCCGCCAGCTCGGTGTTGCCTTTGGCGACATAGATCCCCAGCGGCAGCGGGTAGACGAGGCGCGTCGAGCTTATCCCCAGGCGACCGCGGCTCTTATCGACGATAATCTGCGCCGCCGGGGCTATCTCAAGCTGGGCGTCGATGTTCTTCGACAGCAGCGCCTGGGAGGCTTCCGGCGCCGTCGGGAACTCCTGAATAGTGATGGCCGGTTTGCTGTTTTTCAGGCACCACTCATCGGAGTGTTTTTTCAGGCTGGTCACCCAGGTGGTGCCTGCCTGCAGGCCGACCTTCACGCCGCACAGCTCATCTTCGGTTTTCGGCTGCACCGCGCCGCCCTTCAGGGCAATGATCGACGCGCCGGAGAGGGCGTAAGGGATGGCGTCGGCCTGCTTCTGGCGCTCCGGCGTCACGTACATCCCGGAGATCACCGCATCATATTTCTTGCCGATGCCGAGGATCAGACTGGTGAACTTGGTGTCGATCAGCTGCGGTTTGGCCTGCAGATGCTCGGCAATCAGCGTCGCGAACTCCGGGTCGAGACCGACGATATTGTTATTGCTGTCATAGGACTCAAACGGCGGGTAGGTGACCTCCATCCCCACCTTAAAGACGCCCTCGGTCAGCAGTTCCGCCGCCTGGGTGACAGAGGAGAAACAGGCGCTGACGGCGAGGGTAAGCGCGACGCGGCGCGAGATTTTTTTCAGGGTGCTAGTCATCATGGATCCTCACGGGTGGTTAGGGTTTTTTTTGCTGTGCCTGTTTTTTCAGATGGCCAAAGGTATGGGTGCCGCGCGCGCGCGCCGGCAGCTGGAGCTCGCCGCGATTGACCTTCTCGCGCAGATAGCGATAGGTTTGCAGCGCCTGGCTCCACATATGCTCGCCGATGCTCAGCTCCTGATATTCGCTGGCTTCGCCGGCGGCGAGAAAGGTCGGCAGCGGGCGGATCAGCGTGTGGTAATCGCAGGCGAAAAACAGCGGGAAGGAGTACCGTTCCTGCGGCACTTTGCGCACCCGGTGGGCTGTAGCAACAAATGTGCCAGCGCTGAGCACTTCCAGCATGTCGCCGATATTGATCACGAACGCCTCTTCTCCGGCGGCGTTCGTGACGGGAGGCGCGTCGATCCACACGCTTTCTTCATTGAGGACTTCAAGCCCGGGCTGGTCGGCGAGCAGCAGGGTGAAGCACTCATAGTCGGTGTGTGCACCAATTCCGGGAACATCTTCGACGCTGGCGTCGAACGGGTAATGGATGAGCCGCAGCTTGGCCGGCGGGCAGGTCACCATCGGTTTGAAATACCCTTCCGGCAGACCGAGCGCGAGGGCGAAAGCGTCGAACAGGCGGTGGCCGAGGGCGAAGACCGCGTCGTAGTAGGCCAGCACCCGCGCGCGGAAATCCGGCAGGTCGGGCCACTCGTTGGCGCCGATCAGCGGCGTACCGGCGAGCACCAGCGGATGGTCGTCCGCCGCCTGGAAGCCAATATCGAAGGCCTCTTTATGGTCCGGCTTGCCGGCGCCGTAGATCTCTTCTCCTTCCGGGACGTAGCCCTTATGGCTTTTGGAGCGGCCGATGTAATAGTTCATCTTCTCCGCCATCGGCAGAGCGAAGATCTGCTTCGCCGCCTCGCGGACGCCGGCGATCAGCGCCGGGTCGATGCCGTGGCCGGTGATGTAGAAAAAGCCCACCTCGCGCGCCGCGCGGCCGATGGCGTCGGCCACCGCCTGGCGCCTGGCGAGATCGTCGCCGGCCAGATCGCGGATATCGATGGTCGGGAGTTCAGTAAAAGCGTGCTTCACGGCGGTCATGGCTGCGGTTCCTGTTCAGTGAGCGTTAAAAACTGCTGAAAGTGGGCCTGCTGGCGCGCGGCCATCCAGGCGTTGAGCGACCAGAGGTCGGCCACCGGAACGTTGGTGAACGGCAGATGGTGCAGATAGCCGTCGGCGCCAAACTCCGGCGTCAGGGTGGTCTGCGGGTAGCCGCGCCGGCGCTGCGAATGCCAGATTTGCTCCCAGAAGCGCTCGGCAAAGGACAGCGCCGGCTGATACTCCGGCGCCGCCGGGTGCGGCACCTGCGGCCCCTGGTCGTAGCCCACCCGGGCCTGCACGTGATGCACGCGGTCGATAAAGGCGCTGAAGTCATCGCAGGGGTCATCCAGCAGGCGCTCGCTGACCACCACCCAGTGGCTGATGTCGGCGGTTAAGCGCAGCTGGGGGAGCTGCTGAATGATCTCCAGGGTGAGCCACGGGCTGTACAGCGAGGTGGCGCGATGGGTTTCAAAGCTGCAGGTCAACCCAAACCCGGCGGCCAGCTCGTGCGCCTTGCCGAGAAAATCGACCTGCTGCGCCAGCGGCCAGCGATCGTTGCCCGCCAGCAGATTGACAAAGCGCGGGTTGAGGCCGCTGGCCTCGGCGAAGCGGATCCGCAGGCGCGCCAGATGCTGCTCCGGCGTTTCATGCTGAGCGGGGAGCACCCCGCCGCCGCTGAAGAGAATGGCGATATACTCCAGCCCCGACGCCTGCAGGCGGTCGGCGAGCTGCCGCCGCTCCTCCGCGGTTAACGGGACGCGGGCTTCGATACCGCAGCAGCCGACGCGCTGCAGTTCATCCAGCGTTTGCGGCCAGGGGGTCGTCACTCCCCAGAGGGTGCGAAAGCATTTCAGCTCCATGGCGGCTTCCTCAGGCGTACTTCACGCCGGGCAGGACGCAGAGAATCTCGTACAGCAGGTTGGCCGCCAGCTGGGAGGTATTACCGCTCACGTCATAGGGGGGCGAGACTTCAACCAGATCGGCGCCAATCAGGTTCAGGCCGCGGCAGCCGCGGACGATCTCCAGCGCCTGAATGGAGGTCAGGCCGCCGACCTCCGGCGTCCCGGTTCCCGGGGCCCAGATAGGATCGAGGCTGTCGATATCAAAGCTGAGATACACCGGCCCGTCGCCCATCTGCTGGCGGACTTCGGCCATCAGCGGCGCCAGCGAGGTATGCCAGCACTGCTCCGCCTGCACCAGGCGAAAGCCCTGGTCGACGCCCCACTGGAAGTCCCCGGCGGCATAGCCCTGGGCGCGCTGGCCAATCTGCACCACCCGCTTGAGGTCGAGTAGTCCCTCCTCAACGGCGCGGCGGAAGGTGGTGCCGTGGGCGATTTTCTCACCGAACATCTCATCATTGGTGTCGGTATGGGCGTCGACGTGGATGAGCCCCACCGGCCCATGTTTTTTGGTCAGCGCCCGCAGGATGGGCAGGGTAATGGTGTGGTCCCCGCCGAGGGTGAGGGGGATCAGCGGATAACTATTCAAACCGGTGTAGTAATCTTCAATAATTTGCACCGATTTGAGCAAACTGTAGGTATTGATCGGCACATCGCCGATGTCGGCTACCGACATCGAGTCGAACGGCGCGGCGCCGGTCGCCATATTGTACGGACGGATCATCACCGATTCGGCGCGAATATAGCGCGGTCCGTAGCGCGTGCCTGAGCGCTGCGAGGTGCCGATATCCAGCGGAATGCCGACAAATGCCGCATCAAGTCCCTGTAAATCTTCGATAAACGGCAGGCGCATCATCGTGGCGCGGCCGGCGAAGCGTGGCATCTCATTGCCACCCTGCGGTTGGTGAAAGAGGTTATCCATGTCTGCTCCTGAATCTGACGGATGAAACGTAACAGGAGAGATAGTGCGCAACCCGCGCTGGACTTTACATCGTCTGGCGTAAATACTCAGTTCATTTATTGGTGAACTAAATACGATGCATCACGACGCCAGCCTCAATATTCGTCAGCTGCAGGTTTTCGAGGCGGTGGCCCGCCTGGAGAGCTACAGCCGGGCCCAGCAGGAGCTGGGCATTTCGGTCTCCGCCATCAGCAATGCGATGTCGCAACTGGAGGGGCAGCTCGGCTTCACCCTCTGTCAGCGTGGGCGCGGCGGCTTTTCCTTAACGGAAAAAGGACAGCAGTTTTTACAGCAGGCGATCCGCGTGCTGAGCGAACTCAATGAGCTGGAGCGGCAGTCGGCCCTGCTCAAAGGGGAGCACAGCGGCACCCTGTGCATTTCGACGCTCGACTCCATCGAGACCGAAACGGCGCTCTCGCTGCCGGTGGTCTTGCGCAGCTTCAGCGACAAATTTCCCCATGTGCATATCAAACTGATTATTCGCACCCCGGCGGAGCAACTGAACGGGGTGCTGAACAACCATATCGACCTGGCCATCGGCAGCTACAACTCGCAGGTGCATAACATCATCAGCGAGCCGCTGTATCGCGAGCAGCACTGGCTCTATTGCAGCGATCTGCACCCGATGTTCTTCAGCCGCCAGCTCGATAAAGAGCAGATCAGCCAGTGTCCGCTGGTGACCCGCAGCTACTGGAACACCAGCGATCTCCGCCGCCGGGGCTTCAGCAAAGGCAGCGCCACCGTTGAGACCGTCGACGCCCAGCTGCTGCTGATTCTTTCGGGGAAATATATTGGCTATCTGCCGGAGCATTACGCCTGGCCGTGGATCAAAGAGAACCGCCTGCGGGTGCTGTTGCCCAACGAGTTTGGCTTTCAGTCGCCGTTCTCGGCCATCTGTAAGCGCGGGCGCAGTAATGAACCCTATCTGAAAGCGTTCCGCGATCTGCTGAAGAAAAACACGGTGGCGCGGCCGAAGTGGAATTATTAAGCGGGGCGGACGCTTCCCTCCGCCGTGGTGGCGGGGTTCGCGCTCAGCGCGCGGTCCGGCGGGGGTGTTTTCCTGTTCAAAAAACGAACGGTGGCCGGTAGCCCGCTTGTGCTGGGGCTGCCGGGCAACTGCCTCCAGGTTATCCACAGGGTTAGGGGCCGCTGATGTGGACAGGTCGCCGGGCGGTGGGCGGGTTAGCGATTCGCTTTGATGGTTTTTTCCGCGATCGAGAGGGTGGAGAGTTTATGCAGGCAGATCAGCGCCAGACAAACCCCACAGGCGAACAGATAACTTGCCATACTCAATTTTTGCAGACGCGATAAATGATTAATCCGCTCAATCACCGCCGGGCTGGCGAGGCCTTCATACAGGAAAGGCAGAGCCGTTAAGAAGCCGCCAATAAAATAGAGCGCCAGACTGATGACTTCGACGCATTTGCGATAGAGCCAGAAGCGATAGCCCCGCTTTTTCCATTTGAATATCCGCTTTTCATTATTGACGGAAATTAAATGCTGGCACTTGCTGTAATTATCAATATCGCTGACCGGATTTTTGCATTTCAACAGTATTTTTCGTTGTTCCATGGTCAGGTTTTTATCTTTGGTCAGCGCGGCGATACCATATTCGTACGCTATCCGTTGCAGATCGGGGTCGTCGCTGTTTTTATGCAGCGCCGTGGCGAACTCACTGATATTTTTGCGCGAGGTGAATATTTTATCTTTAGGGAATACCCAGCCAGAACGCACGGCAAAAATTTGAATAATCAGCGGGATAATAGCGATAGCATATTTTAAGATCTCAGTCGGAATAATATTCATCTCCGTATTTTCCTTATCCATGATAAAGGCGGGCTGAAATATACCTTAGCCATCATGATGGAGGGGTGTCAAATATCACGAGGCACGCCGGTATATTTTCCATGGCGAAAGGTGAGCGTCTGGTGAAAGAGGGGAGAGGGCGGTCGTGTCGACTAATGAACAAGAGAATACTCCGCCGGCCTGGCCGGCGGAGGGGGCGTCGTTTATATCGGTCTCGCCGTCAGGGTCATCATATCGCCGATCGCCCGCTGACGGTCAAAATGGCGATCGCGGTGGATCTCGCTCTCGCCCACCTGCAGCGAGGCGGCCCAGATCTGCTGACAGCGCGGCCGGCGGCGGGCGTCAAAATGCGCCAGCGCGGCTGCGACGCTGTCGGTCTGCTGCAGCGCTTCGCGCAGCACGATGGCATCCTCAATTGCCATGCCCGCCCCCTGACCGAGATGCGGGGTGGTAGCGTGAACCGCGTCGCCCACCAGTACGACTCGTCCCTGATACCAGGGATCGTCGACGAACAGCTCCTCCAGCGGCTTATAGACGACCTCGTCGTTGTTAACGATATGCTCCCGCAGGCTCCCCGGTAACCCCGCGCCGGGCGGCAGACGGCGGCGCATCTCCGCCGCCAGCTGGTCGCGGGCGTAGCGGGGGTTATCCGCTTCGTGGGAGGTGATAAACAGATACATCAGATCTTCCCCCAGCGGCACCAGCCCGCAGTTGCAGCTCTCGCCCATAAAGCACATCAGATGGTCCACCTCCGGCGGACGCGGAAAGTTGTAGCGCCAAACGCCCTGACCGGTAAAGCGGGGACGATAGCGCTCGCCATACAGCATGCCGCGCACCCGGGAGTAGATCCCATCGGCGCCAACCAGCAGATCGTAGCGCCCCTCGCCGCCGCGGCTGAAGCTCACCTCCACGGCATCGTCAACCTGACGGATGGCGTCAATGCTCTCGCCAGTGGTCAGTCGGACCCCCAGCTCCCGGGCGGTGGAACAGAGGACGTTGTGCAGGGCCAGGCGGGAGATGCCGACGTTGGCCGGGAACTGTTCACCCGCCAGCCGCTGGCCGGGAAAGCTGGCCAGCTGGTGGCCGCTCAGGGTGTGCACTGAGACGCTGTCAAACGGCCAGGCGGCGTCCAGATAGCGTTCCAGCACCCCAAGCCGCTGCATTTCCCGCACGACATTGTTCTGCTGAATGATACCGACGCCGTAGACCCGCCACTGCGGCTGGATCTCCACCACGTCGACGGCGACGCCGGCCTGGCGGAGGGCGATGGCGGTGCACAGACCGCCGATGCCGCCGCCAACGATTAATACGTTATTGATGTTCATCGTAGCTGTTTTCTCCAGGGTACAGAGTAGAGGACGTTAACCAGGCCAGCGGCGCGCTGACTAATCGCGATAAAGAATGATCGCTATCGCAAAAAACGATATCGCCGTGGAAATTGAAAACAAAAAGTTGCAGAAAAGTTAAATTAAGCCACAGGATAAGCACGCCATTTCTCGCCGGGGGACCCATGCGTTACCAACATCTTGATCTGAACTTACTGGTGGCACTGGATGTGTTACTCGATGAACAGAACATCACCCGCGCCGCGGGCCGGTTGCATATGACCCAGTCTGCCACCAGCGGGGTGCTCAACCGGCTACGCACCTACTTTGAGGACGATCTGCTCACCCAGGTGGGCAGAAAGATGCGGCCCACGCCGCTGGCGGAAGAGCTGCGGGAGCCGGTCCGCGACGTGCTGATGAAAATTCAGACCTCCATTGCCCGCCGGCCGGTGGATGAGCCGGCAACCAGCAAGCGCCATTTCCGCATTATGGCCTCGGATTACGTTATCAACGTGATGCTGAAGGATGCGCTGCAGGCGGTACACCTGCAGGCGCCGAATATGACCTTTGAGTTTTTCTCGCCGGACGCCCAGTCCACCGGCATGCTCAACCGCGGCGAGCTGGATATCATCGTGGCGCCGGAGCGTTTTATGGCCGCCGACCATCCCGCCGAAGCGCTGTTTGACGAAGAGTTTGTCTGCCTGGCCTGGGCGGACAATCCCCACACCGGCGAGGCGCTGACCCTTGAAGCCTGGCAACAGCTGGGGCACGTGTCGGTGGTCTTTGGCCGCGAGCGGCAGCCGGGGCTGGAGGGCAATCTGTTTGCCGAGTCGGGGCTGAGCCGCCGTATCGAGGTGGTGACCCACAGCTACCACTGCGTTCCGCAGCTGCTGATCGGCACCTCGCGGATCGCCACGCTGCACCGGCGGCTGGCGGAGCAGTACGCGGCGATGCTGCCGCTGCGTCTTTTCCCGGTCCCGGTGACGCTGCCGGTCATGCGCGAATTTATTGGCTGGCACCGCTCGCTGGATAACGATCCTATCTTCGGCTGGCTGAAAGCGAAAATCGTCGCCAGCGCACGCTAACCCACTGGTATTGCTCCCGTCGATACCTGACATCCTGAGACATGATTGGTCGCCCGCAGGTGCTTTATGTGACAGTGCCTGCGCTACAGCGATTGCGACTGAATGTTGAAGGATGACCCTATGTTTCGCTATTTCCCTAAAAACTATGTCTGGAACCTGTCGGTGGATCTCTCCATCGAGATGGGCGCCCGCATCGGTGAGATCGAAGAGATGTGCGCGCCGCTATTGGCCGCGTCCGAGCATCCCGACGCCGAAGGCACCCGCGCGTTCCGGGAAACCTGGTCCCGCATGGCCGATAAATTATGCGCGCTGGCCGGCGAAGATGAGGCGCGGGGACGGCGGCTGTCGGCAGGAGAGAAATATCTTCGGGCGGCCAACTATTACCTGACCTGCGAGCGCCTGCAGGCGCATGGCGCGCCGGACCGCGATGCGCTGTACCGCCGCTTTCTCGATGTCTTTGCCGCCGGGCTGCACCATACCCATGCCAACTGTCAGCGGGTGACTATCCCCTACGAGGGCAAAACCCTGTCGGCGCTTTACGTCCGCGCCGAAGGGACGACCGGCCGCGTGCCGCTGCTGGTGCAGGTCAACGGTCTCGACTCCACCAAAGAGATGAAATATCTGGTGGGGCTGCCGCAGTGGCTGGCGCGGCGCGGGGTCTCCTCGCTGGTGGTCGACCAGCCGGGAACCGGCGAAGCCCTGCGTCTTCACGGCATGCAGGCCCGCTATGACAGCGAGCACTGGGCCAGCCGGATCGTTGACTGGCTGGAACAGCACCCGGAGGTGGATGCCGGGCGCATCGGCATGGAAGGGGTCTCGCTGGGCGGCTATTACTGCCCGCGGGCGGTGGCGTTTGAGCCGCGCTTCGCCTGCGGCGTGGTGTGGGGCGCCAATCACGACTGGCGGGAGGTACAGCAGCGCCGCCGCGAACGCGAAGGCGATTTTCCGGTACCGCACTACTGGCAGCATGTGCGCTGGGTGTGGGGGGGTGAGGATATCGACGCTTTTATGCGCATCGCGGAGAACGTCCATCTCGACGGCATTCTCGACCGCATACGGGTGCCTTTCCTCGTCACCCATGGTGAAAAGGACTCGCAGATCCCGGTGAAATGGGCGCAGCGCACCTACGACCAGCTGGTGAACAGTCCACGCCGCGAGCTGAAAATTTTTACTGACCGCGAGGGCGGTGTGCAGCACTCCAGCTTCGACAACTCGATTAACGCCGGGCACTACATCGCTGACTGGGTGGCGGAAGCCCTCGGCGGCCGGGTGGCCTGAACACGCATAAGGAACAACCGCGATGAATATTCTTGGTCCGGATTATCTGGTATTTGGCGTCGATGACCTGGCGGGCTGCCGACAGTTTCTTCTCGACTACGGTTTACGCGAGCAGGAGAACGGTTTCTTTAGCGCGCTGGATGGCACCGGGGTGCTGCTGCGGGAGCGTGACGATCCGTCGCTGCCCGCGGCGCTGCCCAGCGGCAGCCAGCTGCGGGAAACCGTCTATGGCGTGGCGGATAGCGCCACCCTTGAGGCGATCGCCGAGACGCTGCGCCGCGATCGCGAGGTGAAGCTCGGCGCCGACGGCGTGCTGCGCTGCGTCGATGATGCCGGCTTTGCCCTCGGGTTTCGCGTCAGCCAGCGCCAGCCGCTGCAGCGGGAAGGGGAGAAAATCAACGCCCCGGGGGATCGCGCCGGGCGGCCGGTCAACCAGACCGGGGCCAGCGCTGACATGGCGGCAGAGCCGCGCTCGCTCTCCCATGTGGTCTATTTTGTGCCGGACGCCGCGCGCGCGGAAGCCTTCTATCAACGGCTGGGCTTTGTCTGTACCGATCGCTTCACCCACGTCGGCCCCTTCCTGCGGCCCGCCGGCACCCAGGATCACCATACCCTGTTTCTGATCCAGGCCCCGCCGTTTATGACCGGTATTGAACACTTTACCTTTCATCTCGGCGGCCCCACCGAGCTGATGATGGCCGGCAGCCGCTTTCAACAGAAGGGGTATCAGACCTTCTGGGGGCCGGGGCGCCATCAGCTGGGATCGAACTGGTTCTGGTACTTCAACAGCCCGCTCGGGTGTCACATCGAATACGACGCCGATATGGATCAGCACGATGACCACTGGCAGCCGCGCGAAGCGCTGCCGGGAGCCGATAACTCGCAATATTTCCTGCTGGGGTATCGAGAGAAGTGGGCCCCCGGTCCGGATAACGCCCGCTGATGGTTCGCCTGTGCCGTGCCGACAGTCTGGCCGAGGGCCAGGCGCGGGGATTTGACCCTACGGGCAGCGGGCAGGCGACGGTGATTGTCTGCCGCTATCAGGGAACGCTCTATCTGTGGCGTAACCGCTGTCCACATCTGGATACCCCGATGAACTGGCGGCAGGATGCTTTTTTTAACGCCCGTGGCGACCGGCTGGTCTGCTTCGCCCACGGGGCGATTTTTATGCCGGACAGCGGCCTCTGCGTGCAGGGCGCCTGCGCTGGCCAACGTCTGAGTCCGCTGGCTGGCGAGGTGGACGCCGACGGCTGGCTCTGTCTGCTGGAGGAGGCAGGTCATGAAACTGGCAACACGAGATAACGGTGAACGCGACGGCTGCCTGGTGGTGGTCTCGGGCGATTTGACGCTGATGGCCGATGCGGCGGATATCGCTCCGACGCTTCAGCAGGCGCTGGAGCAGGCCGCGCGGGTCTGGCCTGCGCTGCAGGCGCGCTATCAGGCGCTCAATGCGCGCCGCTACCCGGCGGCGCAGCCCTATGATCCCCGGCGCCTGCTGGCGCCGCTGCCCCGCGCCTGGCAGTGGCTGGACGGTTCGGCCTTCCTCAGCCATGGCGAGCGCATGCAGCGGGCCTTTCATCTGCCGCCGATTGCCGGCGCCGACCAGACGCCGCTGATGTATCAGGGCAGCGGGGACGACTTTCTTGCCCCCCACGCCGGGATAGTCTGCCGCCGGGTCGAGGACGATCTCGACTTTGAGGGCGAGTTCGCGGTGGTGGTGGACGAGGTACCCCAGGGGTGCTCGCCGCGGCAGGCGCTGAGCTGTATCCGCCTGATCGTCTTGCTCAACGATATCAGTCTGCGGGCGCTGGCGCCGCGCGAGATGCAGACCGGGTTTGGTTTTATTCACGCCAAACCCGCCTCGGCCTTTGCGCCGGTGGCCCTTACCCCGGATGAACTGGGAGAGGCCTGGCAGCACGGGCGGGCGGCGCTGACGCTGCAGGTGACCCGCAATGGCGAGCCGTTTGGCTGCCAGTCGGGCAGCGAGATGCATTTCCATTTTGGCGAACTGATTGCCCATGCGGCGCAGACCCGCCGCCTGCGCGCCGGGACGGTGGTGGGTTCCGGTACGGTGTCCGGGCCGGACGCCAGCCGCGGCGCCAGCTGTATCGCCGAGGTGCGGGCCATAGAGATGCTGGCCTTCGGCGAGCCGCGCACGCCGTTTTTGTCCCCGGGGGAGCGGGTGACGATGGAAGCCCACGCCCCCGATGGCCGGCCGCTGTTTGGCGTGCTGGATCAACACGTTGTGATGTTAACGGAGTAAACCATGATCAATCTTTTACAGGGGCGTCGGCTGATCGACCTCTCCGTCACCCTGGACAACAATCCCTGGACCGACCCGCCGCCGCTGCTGCCGAACATTGAGTATCAGGATCATCAGCAGGGATGGCCGGAAATGGCGGCGATGTTTCCGGGACTGGAAAAAGCGCAGATGCCGGGAGAGGAGGCCTGGGCCTCGGAGCGCCTGACCGTGACGCCGCACAATGGCACCCATATGGATGCTCCCTGGCACTATAGCTCAACCACCAACGGCGGCGAACCGGCGTTTGGCATCGATGAGCTGCCGCTGGAGTGGTGCCTGCGCCCCGGCGTCCGGCTCGATTTTCGCCATGTCGCCGACGGGTCGATCCTGCAGCCGGAGGATCTGCAGCGCGAGCTGGCGCGGATCGATTATCGCCTGTCGCCGCTGGATATTGTGTTAATCAATACCGCCGCCGGCGCCCGCTACGGCCAGCCGGATTATCTGCAGCGCGGCTGCGGCATTGGCCGGGCGGCAACGCTGTGGCTGCTGGAGCAGGGGGTACGGGTGGTCGGCACCGACGCCTGGAGCTGGGATGCGCCCTTCCACTTTACCCGCGAACGCTTTCAGGCCAGCGGCGACGCCGGGCTGATCTGGGAAGGACATAAAGCCGGCAGGGAGATCGCCTATGGGCAAATGGAGAAGTTGAGCAATCTGGAGCAGCTTCCCGACCACGGCTTCTGGGTGAGCTGTTTTCCCTACAAGATCCGCCGCGGCTCGGCCGGTTTTATCCGCGCGGTGGCGATTGTCGACGCCTGAGGGAGTCGATGGTTATGTTAATTTAATGTGAATGCATTGTATTAATTGTGATAGCAATCGCAGTCCATGCCACCTGCATCCGGTAGGGTAGAACGGTATGTGTGCTGAGTTCGCTGCGGCGTGTTCAGCCAGGATACCGGGGCGACAGAGCGCCTTTCTTTATCGATAAAAAATAGAACTGTAATTCATATTCTAAATAAAAAGCAGTGACGGAGAGCGGAAGATGGTGATGCACAAGGTTTCAGCAACCCCGCGCGAGGCGGGGGCCGTACAGGCGATTTTACTGATGTTGGCGGCCCTGTTGCCGATCATGGGGACCTTGACCATGCTGCCGGTGATGCCGCTCCTGTTCGGCCATTTTGCCGCGCAGCCGCACGCCCAGCTGCTGGTGCCGATGATCATCACCATACCGGCGGTGAGCATGGCGCTGCTGGCTCCGCTGGCGGGGCGGGTGGGCGATCGCCTGAGCCGTCGTCGCCTGCTGATTGCCGCCACCGCTCTGTACGCGGGGTTTGGCCTGCTGCCGGTGATGCTCGACGATCTGTATGCCATTCTGCTGGCGCGGCTGGTGATGGGCATCGCCGACGCCTTTATTCTTACCACCGCCAATGCGCTGATTGGCGACTACTTTGCCGGCGAGGCGCGCAGCAAATGGCTGGCGGTGCAGAGCGGCATCGGTTCGATACTGTCGACGCTGATCGTGCTGGGCGCTGGCCTGCTGGGCACCCTGGGCTGGTATGGCCCGATCTACCTGTATGCGCTGGCGATCCCGGTCTTTATCGGCCTGTGCCTGTTCACCGCTGAGCCGGCGACCCGCCGTCGCGCGGACAGCGTCGCTGACGAGGAGCCTGTCGCTTTTCCACGGCGCAAAATGGCGACGATCGGTCTGATTACGCTCGCCAGCGCGATCCTCTACTTTCTCGAGCCGCTGCAGATAAGCCAGGTGTTCAGTCAGCTCGGGCTGACCTCCAGCAGCCAGATCGGCATCGCCACCGCCGTTGCGGGCATTGGCGTGCCGCTGGGCGCCTGGCTGTATGGCCGCAGCGCCAGGCAGCGTGTCGACAGGCAGTTTTTCCTTTTTTACGCCATTTTTGGCCTCGGTCTGCTGTTTATCGCCGTGGCCCGCAATCCGCTGGCCGGCGTGGCAGCAGCGTTCGTCGCGCAGGTTGGTAACGGAATGCTGATCCCTCTGATGCTGGCCTGGATGTTGGAAGCCCTGCCGGCGCCGCACCGGGCGACGGGGATCGGCATCTGGCACACCTTCTTTTTCCTCGGCATGTTCATCAGCCCGGTTCTGATGACCTTGCTGAACGGCATGACCGGCAGTATGCAGGACAGCCTGCTGCTGTTTGCGCTGCTGACGCTGGCTATCGCCGGCGCGACGGGTATCGCCAGCGCCCGGATGGGGGGCCGCCGCGCGCTGGCTCGTTAATTTCACCTGACGACATGATTACCACACGCCCGCCGGTCTCCCGGCGGGAAGGGGAGGCCATTATTTAGAAAAAGCGTACACCTTATTTAGCGTTAACTTTCAGCCTAATTAATCCCTGTAAATAAACGTATTGTGACTAATTTATTTTTCACGATATGGCGCATCTTACCTGCAAAAAATAAAAATGAGGGTTTATTATGAGTCTCTGCTGTACCGACGTAAGTAAGAAAATAGTGTTTCCACTTTCGGCGCTGACGCTGGCGATATTCTCCAGCACCGCGCTGGCCGATACCTGGACCTGTGAGCAACTGGATAAACTGAATACCCGCTCCGCGCAGGTCGTCAGCCCTCCGTCGACCTGCGAATCGCTCATCGGCGATATTGGCGGCTTTCGCAGCGCGCTGGCCGACCGCGGGTGGGGCGTCCAGTTAAGCTGGAACCCGATGGTGATGTACGATCTGAAAGGCCAGTCCGCTGACCCGCAACAATATGCCGGGCAGAATTTTACCTGGTCGCAAAATATGTCGCTGAACGTCACCTACGATTTAAGCCGAATTGGTTTTAGCAAAGACGCGCAATTTACTTTTTCTCCCCAGTGGGCGACCTCGAATTATCATGATAGCTATCCGGAACTGCATAATATTGCGGTGCTGGCGGTGAACCAGCCCTTATTAAACGGCCAGCTGGAACTGCAGTATGGTTTTTATCCGTTAATTCGTCAGTTTTACGGCATGGTGCTGGGGGGGAACTCCTCCTCCGCCGCGCTGGGGCCGACCAGCGTGATCCCGGTGCAGGTGGGGATCAGCCTCAACGCGCCGACGCCGACCTTCACCGCCATCGTCCGCGACAGCGATAAGAAGTTCTATAACAACTTTGCCGTCAGCCGCAGTATGTCGCCTGCCGGACATCTCGACGACGTGGAGCAGAACCCCTCGGGGCTGAAATGGCACGTCGATGGCGCCAACCCGATCCTGGTGAATGAGTTTGGCTTTAAGCAGGCGGCGGGCGAGTCGCAGCGATCGCTGTGGTTCCGCGCCGGGGCTATCTATAACACCTCGCACTACCAGTATTTTGACCAGCCCGGCGACAGCAGCAGTAACTATGCGTTCTACGTCGCCAACACCATGCAGCTGACCCAGCCGAAAAAAGGGCTTCCGCTGGGGCTGTATCTCGATGTGAAAGCGGACTACGCGCCGGACGATCGCAATGCTTACACCAGCGACTTCCAGGTGACCTTCTTTGACATCGGCCTGTTTCCCGGCCGCGAGCAGGATATGACCTCGCTGGGCTACACCCGCTCCTTTATCAGTAAGAAGTTCCGCGATTATGTCGGCGAGGCGGGGATGGAAGCGCCGCAGAGCATCAACGCCATCTCCCTGTCGCACGCCCTGCGTGTGACGAAAGGGATTTACTGGATCAACGGTATCACCTGGCAGGATAACCCGACGCTGGTGCCGAAGCATGAGTCGGCGGTCCTCTGGCAGTCCTCGATGTACTGGAACTTCTGACCACAGACCACCTGAGGATTTTAACCCCGCCCGCCGGTACGCTGCCGCCGGGCGGTTTTTTTTTCGCGAATCGGCTGGCGCAGGAATAAAAAAAGAGGGCCGGCGTGTTGCCGACCCTCTTTGACATCGATCCGGGCTTAGCCCCGGTGGCTGATTTTCCCGTCGGGAGTCAGCACGAAATCGAAGGTTGCCCGGATATCGTCGCTGGCGAAACCCACCGCCAGCTGCCAGGGGCCGCTGGCCAGGCGCCATTCCTGGGCTGGCACCTGCCAGCGCTGCAGCGCGTGACGCGGCAGGGCAAGGGTCAGGGCGGCTTCCTCGTGCGCCGGGACGCTGACCGCCGCAAACTCCGCCAGCGCCGACCAGGCCGTCTCCGGCCCCCGCAGGTAGAGCTGGACCACTGCTTTTCCAGCGCGGGCGGCGCGGTTTTCCAGCCGGCAGCGCAGTTGCAGAGCGTCCACCTCGTCGCCTGTCAGCGCGGCGGCGCTCAGGGTGATATCGGCATACCCCAGACCGTGACCAAAGGCCCAGGCGGCGGGGCGTTCGCGGGCGTTAAACCAGCGATAGCCCACCTGCTGGCGCTCGTGGTACCAGAGATCCCCTGCGGCGTCCGGCGTCAGGCTGCGCACCGGATAGTCGTCCAGACGCTGGGCGAAGGTCACCGGCAGGCGACCGCCAGGCTCACGATCCCCGGCCAGCACCGAGGCCAGCGCCGGGCCAAACTCCTGGCCCGGATACCAGACGACCATGACCGCCGCCGCGTCGGCGAGACACCCGGTATCCACCGGATGGGCGACGTTGAGCACCACCACCGTCCGCGGATTCGCCGCGCAGACGGCGCGGATCAGAGCGACCTGATGCGCCGGCAGCGCGGTAGCGTCCCGGTCGATACTCTCCAGACCGGCATCGGCCGTTTCGCCTATCACCAGCACCACGCTGTCGGCCGCCCGGGCATGGTCGACCGCCTGCTGCAGCAGGTCGATGGTTTGCGGGGGCTGGCAGCCGAACCAGATGCCGTGGGCGATACTGCTGCCCAGCGCCATCTCGGCCCGGAAGGTCAGGGTTTCCCCCGCCTGCAGCGGGAAGTCGAGACGGGTATGCGGGGCTTGCATCAGCTTGCCCATGATATCTCCATCCAGCGCCTCGCCGTTAAAGGTCGCCATGCGCTCGCCGTTCAGCTGCAGGGCGATCTCCCCGGTGCCGCCGATCCAGAAGCCGTAGCGGCCGCTCACCGGCGCGGTGAACTGGCAGCTTACCGTCACGGTGGCGCGTTCGGTCAGGCGCAGCATGTCGCCGACGCCCGGCATATCGCGGAACCAGATCAGCGAGGAGGCGTCGCGCACCTCCTGATGAACCACGCCCCCGTCGGCGGTGGCGTAGGCAACGTCCAGGCCGCGCTCGCCGGCGGCGGTGCGCAGCGGCAGATGATGCAGAGGCGGGATGCGGTAATCGCTCTCCACCCCCTGGGCATAGCTTACTTCGACCCCGGCGGCGGAAAAGCGCTGGCGAATGGCCTCCAGAGGAGAGATCAGCCCCGGCATCAGCGCCACTCTGGCAAAGGTCCCGCCCTGGAAGCAGGGCGTCGTGGCGTTGGGGCCAATCACCGCCAGCCGCTGTCCCGCCTGCGCGGCGAGGGGCAGCAGTCGCTGGCGATTGTGCAGCAGGACAAACCCCGCCGCCGCCGCCTCTTCGAGGGTGTGACGCCGCTGCGCCTCGGCGGCGGCAGAGCCATCCCAGGGCAGGGGATGGCTGACCCGTTCGGCCAGCCGCGCCAGCCGGACGGCGGCATCGTCCAGCCGCCGGGCGTCGCTGTCGGTGTCCATCAGCGCGGGCAGCAGGCGCTCGCCCATATGGCGGGCCGGGCCCGGCATCTCCAGATCCAGCCCGGCGCGGAAGCTGGCCGGGCCGTTCTGGGTGCCGAACCAGTCGGACATCACCAGCCCGTCCCAGCCGAGATCGCGCTTCAGCCACTGGCTGATGGCCTGATGCTGCTCGGCGCAATAGATCCCGTTTACCCGGTTATAGGCGGTCAGCATGCCCCAGACGCCGCGGCTGGCCGCCACTTCGAACGGCCAGAAATAGACTTCGCGCAGGGTGGCTTCATCGACGACCACGTTCATGGTCCGCCGATCGGTTTCCGAATCGTTGCAGACCATATGCTTGACGATGCAGCCCACCCCCTGGCGCTGGACGCCGTCGATCCACGCCGCGCCGAGCTCGGCGATATGCCGCGGGTCTTCGCCGAAAAGCTCAAACGCGCGGCCGGCAAGGGGGCTGCGCAACAGGTTCAGGTTAGGCGCCAGCAGCGCCTGCGTTCCGGTGCGCAGCGCCTCCTCGCCGATGACGCCGCCAACCCGGCTGACCAGCTGGCGGTCCCAGCTGGCGCCAAGCGCCAGCCCGCAGGGGCTGAGCAGGGCAATATCCCGCTCGTCAACCCGGCCGCCGGTGATCCCCATCGGGCCGTCGGACAGGGTGACTGAACCCAGCGTGGAGTGGGGGATAGGGTGGGTGGACCACATCCCCATCCCGGCGGTGAGCCGCGCTTTTTCGGCAACGCTAAGCGACAGACTGAGCGCAGGCATCGGCATGTCTCCGTAAGGGGGCAGCGGGGGCGAAGGCCAGCGCTTGTTCGGCTACGGTGGCCAGCGCGCGCTGGACCGCGTCGTCGGTGCAGCGGCCCTCGCTGTCGAACAGCGACACGCCGGCGGTGTTGAGGGTCACCCCCAGCGGAGTCGGCCAGCCGCGCAGGGCGTGAACGATCCCGCGCATGGCGCCGAGGGTGGTGTTGCAACCCTGCCAGCCGGCGGCGGTGACGATGCAGCCCACCGCCCGGCCATCAAGATAGACCCGGCTGTCGCCGCGCAAATCTTCCAGCAGGTCGATGGCGTTCTTCACCAGGCCAGACACCCCGCCGTGGTAGCCCGGCGAGGCCAGCAGAATGCCGTCGGCCTGGCGCACGGCGTCGACAAACGCCGTCTCCTGCGGCGTGCGGGTGGTGACTTCCGGGTTAAACGGCGGCAGGGCCGCCAGTTCAGCGCCGCCGAACAGCTGGGTCTGCGCGCCGAGCGTGCGGGCGTGGGCCAGCGCGGCGGCGAGGGCGCGCTCGGTGCTGGAGCCCGGGCGGGTGGTGCCGCCGATGCCGATCAGCAGCGGCGGGCGTGAGAAAGCAGGTTTATTCATAGCAGGATCTCCCGGTCGGATTAGCGAAAGCGCGGCAGGATCTGGTCCGCAAACAACGAGATCGACTGCTGGCTCAGGCGCAGGCGTTCCTCGGTCAGCGGGCCGTTGGTGAAGCCGAGCAGCACGTTGCCGATGCCCAGCTGCTGATGGCGTTCCAGCTCCTCGGCGACGGTCTCCGGGCTGCCGTACAGGCACCAGGTTTTGATCCACTCTTCGCTGAAACAGTCCGGATGGCGGTGCAGCGTCACGCCGCTGAACTCTTCCGCCCGCTTGTTGTACTCATATTCCCGGTCGATGGCCTGCTGGTACCAGCCCATGATCTGCAGCATCTCTTCGCGGGCCTGCTCGTCGGTGGGGGCAATATGGACGCACTGCCAGGTGTGGGTGGTCCACGAGAGGCAGTGGTTCACCACCTCGTCGCTATGGCCGGCGTTGAGCAGGGCATCGCGGTAGCGGGTGAAATAGTGGGTCAGCTGGCCAAACGGATCGTTGCTGGCCGGGATCGGCGGAGTAAACGCGGGAATAAAGGCCGGCCAGCCGTTATCGGCGGCGCGCTGCATGCTGGTTTCACGCAGCGCCACCGGCATAATGCGGTTGAACGGTTTTTGCCAGGGGGCAGGAACGATGCGCTGGACTACCGCGCCCTTATAGTGACCGGTTTCGAAAATGATCGGGTCGTCTTCAATATTTTTCTCCCACAGCCGCTGGACCAGATCGAGGTTCTCCTGCAGCAGGCTGGAGGCGTCCTTGTAGTTCACGCCAAAGCCGATCATCTCTTCCGGCGTGGTGCCGCTGCCGATGCCCACCAGCAGGCGGCCTTCGGTGAGTTGATCCAGCAGGTTAACGCGCTCGGCGAAGCGCACCGGGTGGTGCAGCGGGACGGTGGTCACCGACATGCCGAAGTGGATCTTTTTCAGCTGGCCGGCCAGGTAAGCGGCGAAGACAAACGGATCGCTGGACATCGGCGCATAGCCGGTGAAGTGATGGTCTGGCATAAAGACCGCATCGAAGCCGCGATCTTCGGCCTGGCGCGCATGATCGATCAGCGACTGCATGACAAAACGATCCTGCTCGGGGGCGGTGGAACGGCCGACGAGGAAAACAGAGAAACGCATAGCAACTCCTGGGTTGTGTGGTGGTTGTTATTATTAAATAGAACTAGAATTATGATTCTAGTTGTTTATCAAAGAATGAAAATGACCGCCATCACACTTTTGCCACATCGCCGACGGGGGAGTCGGGTGGGCAATTTGCAGCGTGGTCGCTAACTGCAATACACTGCGGGGGTTTTCTATGGATAAAGAGGTGAGAACTGCGATGACCGATCTTCCCGCGATGCGCCAGCCGAAACAGGACCGGAGCCGGGTGGCGCTGGAGCGGCTGATGGCCGCCAGCCGTGAAATCCTGCATGAAGGCACCTTTGAGCTGCTGACCATTGCTGAAATCAGTAAACGCTCGGGCGTTTCTGTCGGCTCGATCTATGCCCGCTTCGGCGGCAAAGAAGATCTGTTTATCGCCGTCATGATGGAGGTGATGCAGGAGCTGGACGCCGAATGGCAGCAGCTGATCCAGCAGCTGCACGCGCGCAATCTGCCGCTGCGCCAGCGGCTTCCGGCGCTGATGGATGTCCAGGCGGAGTATCTGCGTCGCCATGCCGGGATCCTGCGGCCGTTTATGGCGCGGGCGGATGATGAGCGCGTGGCGGGGATTGGTAAAGCCGCTTACCAGAAAAATGAGCAGACCTTTATCGACCAGCTGCTCGACGCCGCGGCGGAGATCCGCCACCCGGAGCCAGAGCAGGCCGCCCGCTTCTGCTTTACGGTTTCGTATGCCGCGCTGGCGCGCTTCCTCGGCCTGGGGTCAGCGGCAGAAGCCGCCGGCGAGGGCGACTGGGAACAGCTCAAACGCCATCTGGGCATGATGTGTCTGAGCTATCTGGTTACTCCCGTCGAGGCCGGCTAAGCCGCGGGATTTTACTTCGCTAACTGCCAGGCGCTGGCCTGCTTGTGCTGACGCAGGCGCTGGCTATGGCGGGAGAAGGTATAAAGAAATATCGCGGCGGCCAGCACCAGCGCTGCGATGCCGAGCGTCAGGAAGGCGCTCAGCACATCGTTCCCGGCCCGCAGGCGGATCGCGCCGACGATAATCGGGCTGACGAACATGCCCGCGAAGAAGGCCCCGGACCAGGCGCCCATCGCCCGGCCGCAGTAGGCGGGCGGAATCAACGATCCTACCCAGTAAATCATCGCATTAATCGCCATGCCGGCACCCAGCTGCTGGATGGCGGAGCCGATCCCCATGGCGATCAGCGTCCGCGATTCGCCCACCACCAGCATTCCGATCCCCATCAGGCAGAGCATGATGGCGAGCACGCGCTCCGGCGTATAGCGGCGGGAGACCAGACCGAACAGCAGCGAACCGACCGGCACGGCGAGGCTGACCAGCGACATAATCAGGCCGATACGCTGCGGGCTGGCGTTTTGCAGGGTATGAAAGGCGTTGGCGCCGTTGATGGTGTACACGTAATAAATGATGGCGCAGACAAAGGTGAGCACGCTGAGGGCGATCACTCGCGGCCACGGAAACGGATTATGCTGCGCCGCCTGGGCGGCGTGCTGCGTACGGGCCGCCTGAGCGGGTTCGAACATCCAGAAGTACATCGCCAGAAACAGCAGGATGGCGACAAAGTAGATCATAAAGGCGCCGTTCCAGCGCAGGGCGGTCAGATAGCCGGAGCTGGCCAGCACCAGCACCGCCAGCGCCGGGCCAATCACCCCCTGCACCGTCAGCCAGAAGCGGCGCTGTTTGTCGTCAAAGTAATCGATCAGCATGGTGTTGGCGATGGTCAATACCACCGCCTCCGCCAGCCCGACGCCGAGGCGGCTGCAAAAGATGCCGGTCAGGGAGGTGATGTACAGCGGCATTGTGCCGCAGATGCCATACAGCAGCGTGGCGCTGAGCAGCAGTTTGCGGCGGCCAAATTTATCCGCCAGCCAGCCGGTGCAGGGCCCGGCGATGGCGATCACCAGACCGGGCGCGGTGAGCATCAGCGGCACCAGGGTTTCGACATAAGGCACGCCGGCAAAGTGCTGGATCAGCGTCGGGACCGCCGGCGCCAGGGAAACGATCGCCAGGATGGGCAGAAAGGCGGTCAGGGCGATGATGATGCCCTGGATCGCGCCGGCTTGCGGCGCGTGGGGCGGATTCAGACTATGGCTCACGACGTTCTCCTTTTATCGCGCGGGTCGCCTGTCGTTGGCGGCGGCGCGGTTTTTTAGTATGCAGGTCAGGGATACAGGTGGCGGCGGGAATAGCCGCGGATTTAAGAGTAGGAGCAGGAACGGCGCGGAGAAAAATTGTGATTACGTATGTGATCCATCACAAACAAAAATACCATTGGTTTTATGTGGTTTTTGCGGCAATAAAAAGGCGACCGGTGTCGCCTTTCGCGGGGAGCGGGGCCGCTTGTGCCCCGGTGAGCCAGAGGCGCTACAGCAGCCGCGCCACGATATCGTCAGCGGCGAGGATCGCCAGCGCGACGCTGGTCAGCGTCGGGTTGCAGGCGGTTGAGGTGGGGATCGCGCCGTTGCCGCCGACGTACAGATTGTGAAAACCCCAGACCCGCGAGTGGCGGTCGGCCACGCTGTTGCCGTCGTTCGCTTCTCCCAGGCGACAGGTTCCCTGGTAATGCAGCGAGGTGCCCGCCGGCAGGATCATGGCCTCCCCGCCGGGCGCCACGCGGCCCAGCGCGGCGCCGACGCGTTCAGTCACTGCCACCGCCTGCTGTAAACGGCGGCGATCGCCGTCGGTTAACTGATAGTTCAGCTGCATTTTCGGCAGCCCTACGGCGTCGGTGTCATCACTGAAGACGATCCGATCCTCTTCGCGCAGCTCCTTGGCGAGGAACAGCCCCAGGCCCACCACCGGCTTCGCCGGGGTACCCGACGGCTGGGCAAAGGCGATCGGCGAAGTATCCATCTGCATCAGCTGACCGTGGAACGGAAAATCGGGCTCATGGAACGGCAGCCAGGTGACGCCGGAGACATTGTCCCGTCCGTCGCGCACCGGGGAGGTCGGCGCGACGGCGGCCGGCGGGGCGTCCACTTCAATCAGAGCGATCACCTGCGGCTGATCGTTGAGCCAGCGCCCCAGCGCCCGCGGACGGATGCCCGAGGCGTACAGCAGCTGCGGCGTACGCAGCGCATCGGCGGCGACCACTACCGCTTTGGCCGTCACCACATACTGTTCGCCGGTACGCAGATCGCGCAGCTCCGCCCCGCGGGCGACGCCGTCCTCGCTGAGGATCCGCGTGCACAGGGTGGCGGTGCGGATCTCCACCCCGCGCTGGCGGCGGGTCTCTTCCTCCGCCAGCTCGCCGAGCACCGCGTCGACGCCGGACCAGCGCGGCTTGCCCTCCGGCGTCGCGGCGCAGGCCAGCGGCATAGGCTGCGCCAACCGCGCCGGCGGACGGTCGCTGGCGAAGTGCTGATTAAGGGCATCGACGATTTGCCGGCCGATGGCGGTGGCCGGAAATCCTTCGCGGGTCACCTGAAGATAATGCTCCGCCGACTCCCAGGCGTCGGCCATCTCCCGGGGATCGAGAAAGGGAATGACTTCGCTGCCGCCCGGTCGCGGACAGGCGCAGGTCCAGTGGACGCCCATGCCGCCGAGGTTAGTGGAGAGCGCGGCGGCTGGCATGCCGCTGTGGGGCGCCGTCGGGTCGAGAAGATGGGTGCCGGGCCGCGCCTGCAGGGCGTCTGCCGGCAGGTTTTCCGGCAGGGCGGCCAGCGGAAACGCCCGGGCGCGGTCGTAGGCCGTTTCCCGCTGCGCTGGCGCCAGGTTGCGGATATTAACCCCGGTGGCGGGCGTCAGCGCTTCGCCGGCTTCCACCACCAGGATCCGCGCGGCGCGGCGGTCGGCAATCCGCCGCGCGAAAGCGGCGCCTACCGGGCCGCTGCCAATAATCAGTACATCGATGTTCTCATCCATATCAGTCCTTGCCTTTGTTGTTCTCCGAGCGCATGCCCGTTGCAGGTGTACAGAAAATAGGTACTACAGCTTTGTGCGTCCTGATAAATGGTTCCTCATGATAGCAGCCATTGCCGGACGCGATAGGTCATGGCTTCCCTGGCGGGGGAAGCACCGAGACGGGCAGCAGGCGGCTGAGGGCGGCAATCGCCAGCAGGATCAGGGCGCCAAGGGTCAGCAGGGTGATAAACGCCCCGCTCCAGGCGTCCGGCGCGGAGGCGCTTTGCGCCAGATAGAAGCCGCCAAGGGTCGCCATGCCGAGGGCGGCGCCAAACTGCTGGCCGGTGCGAAATAATCCCGACGCCGCGCCGGCGTGGGCCACCGGGATCGCCGCCATGGCAAAGGCCGGCAGCGGGGCGGAGATAAGCCCCATCCCACAGCCGCACAGGCCGAACCCGAGACCCAGCGCGGTCAGCGGCAGCGTCCCCGGCGCCGCGGCGATCCCGTAGCCCATCAGCAGCAGGCCGCTCATCTGCACGGCCACCCCGACCAGCGTCACGTTACGCCCAAGACGAGGCGATAGCCGGCGGCCGGCGACGGCGATGGAAAACATCGCCCCGAGGGCGAAGGGGATGTGCAGCAGGGCGGTATGGAACGGGCTGAAGCCCAGCCCGCTCTGCAGCACCAGCGCGGTGGCCAGCAGCAGCGAGGCGGTGGTCAGTTGATAGAGGAGGGTGATGACGATCCCGGCGCGAAAGAAGCGGTCGCGCAGCACCGCGGGGGGTAACAACAGAGTGCCGCCCCGGCGTTCACGGCCCAGCAGATGACGCCAGAGGAGGGCCACCGTGATGAGCGACAGCAGCGGCGGCAGCGCCATCCATAGCGGCCAGCGCAGGGCGGGGCCTTCGATCAGAGTGAGCAGCAGCGCGCCGCCGCCCACCACTGCCAGCAGGGTACCCAGCGGATCGATACCTTTGGCCGCCGGGCTGCGCACCGCCGGCAGCGCCCGCCAGGCCAGTATCACGGCGACGACGATCACTGGCACGTTGATCAAAAAGATCGGCCGCCAGCTGAGGCCGAAAATATTGCTTTCGATGATGATCCCGCCGAGCACCGGGCCGAGGATCCCGGCGGCGCCGCCGAGCAGGCCGAAAATACTCATCACCCGGAAACGTTCGTGCGGGCGATACAGAACCTGCATCAGGGAGAGGATTTGCGGGCCCATCATCGCCCCGCTGGCCCCCTGCGCAATACGCATCGCCACCAGCATCTCCGGGCTGGCGGCCAGTCCGCAGCCGGCCGACGCAGCGCCAAACGCCAGCAGTCCGCTGATAAACAGCCGCCGGTAGCCATACAGATCGCCGAGCCGACCGCCGGTGAGCAGCAGAATGGAGAAAAAGAACAGGTAGCCGGTGACCACCCATTCAATTTGCCGCGGGCTGGCGAGCAGATCCCGCTGTACCACCGGGATGGCGACATTAATGATCGAGACGTCGATGATCTCCAGCACCAGCGCTATCGAAACCACCAGCGTGGCCAGCGTGCGCTGCCGCTCGCTGGTATAGGGAGGCGCCTGAACCGCGGCCGCCGAAGCGTTATTGAGCATGATGTACCTTCAGATTTGGTTAAAAACTTGTTAAATAATATTGACAATTTATAGCAACCAGAGATTAGAATTAGAGCACTCATTCTGGTTATGCCGCGTCAGATCCTGTTGTTGACCGCGAAGCCAGAAGGGAAGGCGTCACACTGCCGCTCCGAAACAGAATAAGAATTCTTATTCTAATTTTGTTTGTTTTGATCTGGCAAGTAGAGAAGGGGGTCGGATGTATTTGTCCGCATGTATTGAATGGCTGTTTCGTGAAGAGTATCCCGATTTCAGCGATCGGGTCCGGGCGGCGAAAGCGCAGGGATTCAGCCACGTTGAGTTTCATCTCTGGCGTGATAAACCGCTGACGGCGCTGGCGCAGGCGCTGGAGGAGACCGGCGTGAGGCTGTCGAGCTTCGTGGTGGAGCCCCGGCGCAGCCTGGTGGATCCGGCGGAGCATGAGCAGTTTCTGGCGGCAGTGAGCGACAGCCTGGCGGCCTCGCGCCAGCTGGGGTCGCCGCCGCTGGTGGTGGCCTCCGGCTTCAGCCGCGAAGGGGTGGCGATCGCCGAACAGCAGGCGCAGGCGATCCACATCCTGCGCCAGGCGGCGACGCTGGCGGAAGCCGCCGGGGTCACTCTGCTGCTGGAGCCGCTCAACACCCGCATCGATCATCCGGGGATGTTCTTAAACGACACCCGGCTGGCGCTGGACATTATCGAGGCGGTCGACAGCCCGCGGCTGCAGCTGCTGTTTGACGTCTATCACTCGCTGGTGATGGAAGAGGAGATGGAGGAGGTGCTCGGCGGCAGAATGCACCGGGTGGGACACGTGCAGATAGCGCAGGCGCCGGAACGTAACGAACCGGATCCGCGCAGCGGCGAGTGGCCAGAAGTGATCGCCCGGCTGCAACGCCTGGGCTACAACGGGGCCATTGGCCTGGAGTATAAACCGTCGCTGCCCGCAGCGGCCTCGGTGGCCCGCGCCCGCGAAGCGACCGGCTTATCCTGTTAACCAACTTACCTGGTACTTTTATGACTCAGAAAATAAAACGCGGCGTCAGTCTGTACAGCTTTCAGAATGAGACCTATCTCGGCAAGATGTCCCTCGATCAGGCGATCGGTCACTGCGCGGCGTTCGGCGCCCGCGGCATTGAAGTCGTCGGCGAACAGACCTTCGCCGGCTGGCCGGAGTGCGGCATGCCGGAGGCGGCGATCGCCGACTGGCACCGTCTGATGCAGCGCCATGACACGGTGCCGGTGTGCCATGACTTTATGCTCGACTATAAACGCTATAAAGACCGGCCGATGCCGTTTGACGAGCAGGTGCGCAGCGTGCAAAACGACATCGATTTTGCCGCCCGGCTGGGCATGCGCTTTATCCGCTCTCTGGTTTCCGTGGCGCCGGAGGTGCTGGTGGCGGCGGCGCCTTATGCGGAAGACAAAGGGATCACCATTCTGCTGGAGGTGCACGCCCCGCTGCATTTCGACCATCCGTGGATTATTCGCCATGCCGAAGCCTATGAAAAAGCCAACACCCGGGCGCTGGGCTTCCTGCCGGATATGGGGATGTTTTTAGCCCGCTTCCCGCGGGTGTGGAAAGAGCGCTTTATTCGTAACGGTTGCCCGCAGGCGGCGGCGGATTTTATCGAGAAAGCCTATGAGGAGCGGACGCTCAGCGAATACGTGATCCTGGATGTGATGCAAAAATGGGGGCCGGGCCCGCAGCTGGCGATGGCGGAAACGCTGCGCCACAACGCGGCGTTCGAGCCGAAGCGGATGCTCGATTTTATGCCGCGGATCCACAACATTCATGCCAAATTCTACGAAATGACCGACGAGATAAGCGAATGGTCAATTCCCTACGATGAGATCTTCCGCGTGCTGCAGAAGGGCGGCTATGAGGGGTATGTGTGCTCCGAGTATGAAGGCAACCGCTGGGTGGAAGATGCGCAGGAGGTGGACAGCCTGGAGCAGGTCCGCCGCCAGCAGCTGATGTTCTGTCGCCTGTTAGATGAAACCCCACCCCCGGCGCTGCTGGGTCAGTAAGGAGCATTATCATGTTTGATCAGCATATTATCTGCCGCGAAGGTTTCGGCAACGTCACCCGCGACGGGGAAATTATCGGCGTGCGCTTTTTGGCCCGTCTGCCTTACTACCGCGGTCTGGGTTTATCGATGGTGGAAGATATCGCCGTGACCCTCAACGGCGAAGCCATCCCGCGGCAGGCGATCCGCCTGGCGCTGCGCGGCCGGGAGTGGACGCTCGACGAGCTGGAGAGCGTCTACGACGACCGGTGGAACTTCGGTGAAAAGGCGACCATCACGGTGCTCAAACCCGGCGGCCTGCCGGCCGGCTGGCATCGCCTGAAGGTGGCCGAGAGGCTGCGGATCTCCTATCTGCCGTTTGTGCCGGTGACCACCTTTGAAACCGAGCTGGAGTTAACGGCGTAACCTCCCGCAGGATCCGCTGCCGTTATGGCAGCGGATTTCTATACCACGGGGCAGCCACCGGGCAGCGCTGAGGAGATTGCCGTCCAGTCAAACCGCTTCGGAAGAGCGCGGTTTCCCAGCCCGCCTGTGCAGACGAAATAGGAAAATTTACTTCGCAGGCTAACCGCAGATTGCTTCAAAAAAATTCCCGTATTTGTTATATTGTTGTTCATTGATTACTCACCTCTGCGGTGCCAAAAAGAACAAGATTCACCGCAACCCAGGACAATACCATGTTAGATTACCGCTTCCCGACAGCTTTGCAGATGGTTCTCAGCGTAGCAATGGCGGAGCAGATGGGTGAACGTTCGACGAGTGCGATTCTGGCCTACGGCCTGGAAGCCAACCCGAGCTTTATCCGCAAATTAATGGTTCCGCTCACCCGTGACGGCATCATTGTCTCCACGCTTGGCCGCAACGGCTCTATTCATCTTGGCCGCCCGGCGGACAAAATCACTCTGCGTGATATCTATCTTTCCGTTATCGAAGATAAAAAACTGTGGGCGTCGCGCCCTGACGTCCCGGCCCGCTGCGTGGTCAGCGCCAACGCCTGCTGGTACTTCAAATCGGTCGCTGACGAAGCGGAGCAGGCTTCGCTAAACGTCCTCGCTCGCCATACCGTGGCCAGCGCGCTGGAGGCGCTTAAAAACGCCGATACCAGCGGCTGCGACCCGGTACCGGAAATGATCGCCCGCTTTAAAAAAGCGCATTAATCCTGGTCCTGACGAAAAAAAACCGCCTTCAGCTGAAGGCGGTTTTTTGTTATTTGCCGCAGGCTAGGCGGGCAGATCCTCCTCGACCGGCTTACTGCGGGTCACCAGTTTCCGTAGCGTCACGTAAAACACCGGTGTCAGGAACAGACCGAACAGCGTCACCCCCAGCATCCCGGAGAACACCGTGATCCCGGTGACGCCGCGAACTTCCGCGCCTGCGCCGTGGCCGAGGATCAGCGGAATGGTCCCGGCGATAAAGGCGATGGAGGTCATCACAATCGGGCGCAGACGCAGGCGGCACGCCTCCAGCGCGGCCTCCATGATGCCTTTGCCCTGAATCTCCAGCTCACGGGCAAACTCGACGATCAGAATGGCGTTTTTACAGGCCAGGCCCATCAGGACCACCAGCCCCACCTGCACGAAGACGTTGTTATCGCCCCCGGTCAACCAGACGCCAAACAGCGCGGAGAGCATCGTCATCGGCACGATAAGGATCACCGCCAGCGGCAGGGTCCAGCTTTCATACAGCGCCGCCAGCACGAGGAACGCCAGCAGCACCGCCACCGGGAAGACGATCAGCGCCGTGTTGCCCTGGGTGGCCTGCTGGAAGCTCAGATCCGTCCACTCAATATTCATCCCATTCGGCAGCACCTGTTTAGACATGGCGTCCAGCAGCGTCATCGCCTGCGAGGAGGAGAGGACGCGCGGATCGGCATCGCCAATCAGGTCCGCCGCCGGATAACCGTTGTAGCGGATCACCGGATCCGGCCCGTAGGTGGTACTGATATTCACCATACTGCCGATCGGCACCATTTCGCCCTGATTATTGCGGGTGCGCAGATTGGCGATATCTTCCACGCTCTCGCGGTACGGCCCGTCAGCCTGGGCCATCACGCGCCAGGTACGCCCGAACTGGTTAAAGTCATTGACATAAGACGAGCCGAGATAGGTCTGCAGCGTGCCGAACAGATCGGTCAGCGATACCCCCTGCGCTTTCGCCTTATCGCGATCGACCTGGACATCCAGCTGCGGCACGTTAGCCTGGTAGGTCGAGATCGGGAAGTGCATCCCCGGCGTCTGCATAATCGTCCCGGACATGGCATTCACCGCGCTTTGCAGCGCGCCATAGCCCAGCCCACCGCGATCCTGGATGTAAAGGGAGTAGCCGGAGCCCTGACCCAATCCTAAAATCGGCGGCGGCAGGATGGAGAAGCCAAATCCCTGCTGGATTTGCGCAATTTTGGCGTTGATCTCCGCGTTAATTTCCGCCGCCGAGTGTTTGCGCTGGTCGAACGGTTTCAGGCCAAAAAAGACCGTCCCGGTATTCGGCGTGTTGGTGAACTGCAGCGCGTTAAGACCGGGGAAGGCGACCGCATAATCGACCCCTTCGGTATTCATCCCGATCTCGCTCATTTTGCGGATCACTGCATCGGTGCGCGCCAGCGACGAACCTTCCGGCATCTTCACGCCGCCAATCAGGTACAGTTTGTCCTGGGTGGGAATAAACCCGCCGGGGACGACTTTAAACATCACCCCTGCGGCGCAGAGCAGCAGCAGGTACACCACAAACACCGCGCCACGGCGGCCGAGGGTTTTACTCACCAGCCCCTGATAGCCGTTCGAACTGCGCAGGAAAAAGCGGTTAAACGGACGGAAAATCCAGCCGAACAGACGATCGATCAGCCGGGTAGGGAGGTCTTTTTTCGCGCCGTGCGGCTTTAACAGCAGGGCCGCCAGCGCCGGGGAGAGCGTCAGCGAGTTGATGGCCGAGATCACCGTGGAGATGGCGATGGTCACCGCAAACTGCTTGTAGAACTGACCGGTCACGCCCGAGAGAAACGCCATCGGCACGAACACCGCGCACAGCACCAGCGCAATAGCGATAATCGGCCCGGAGACCTCTCGCATCGCCTGATGCGCCGCGGCAAGCGGCGCAAGCCCCTCTTCGATATTGCGCTCGACGTTTTCCACCACCACGATGGCGTCATCCACCACGATACCAATCGCCAGTACCAGCCCGAACAGGCTCAGGGTATTCAGCGAGAAGCCCAGCAGATAGAGAATGCTGAAGGTACCGACCACCGATACCGGCACCGCGATCAGCGGGATAATCGACGCGCGCCAGGTCTGCAGGAACAGGATCACCACCAGCACCACCAGCACCACCGCCTCCAGCAGCGTCTGCACCACCGCGCGGATGGAGTCGCGCACGAACACCGTTGGGTCGTACGGCGCCGCCCATTTCATATCTTCCGGGAAGCGGGTGGCCAGCTCGGCCATTTTGGCGCGCACGGCGTTCGACAAATCGATGGCGTTAGCCCCCGGGGACTGGAAGATACCGATCCCGACCGCGTCCTTGTTGTTGAGCTGGGAGCGCAGCGCATAGCTACCGGAACCCATCTCGATGCGCGCCACGTCGCGCAGGCGGACCAGCGAGCCGTCCTGCGCTGTTTTCAGAATGATATTGCCAAACTCTTCTTCGGTATGCAGACGGCCCTGGGCGTTAATGGAGATCAGGAAGTCGCTCTCCTGCGGCAGCGGCTCGGCGCCAAGCTGCCCGGCGGAGACCTGGACGTTTTGCTCCTGCATCGCCGTGACCACGTCCGAGGCGGTCAGCCCGCGCGCCGCCACCTTATTGGGATCCAACCAGACGCGCATCGCATATTCGCCGGAACCAAATATCTGGATCTGGCCGACGCCGGGCAGGCGCGCCAGCTCATCCTTCACCTTCAGCGTGGCGTAGTTGCGCATATACAGCGAGTCGTACTTACCGTTTGGCGAAAACAGATGCACCACCAGGGTCAGCGTCGGGGACTGTTTCTGGGTGGTGATCCCCAGACGGCGCACATCCTCCGGCAGACGCGCCTCCGCCTGCGCGACCCGGTTCTGCACCTGAACCTGCGCCTGATCCGGGTCGGTACCCGGGCGGAAGGTCACGGTGGTCACCAGCACGCCGTCGGAGCCGGCGACCGATTTCATGTACATCATGTTTTCAACGCCGTTGATCGCTTCCTCCAGCGGCGTCGCCACGGTCTCGGCAATCACTTTCGGGTTGGCGCCGGGATACTCCGCGCGCACCTGCACGCTGGGGGGCACGACGTCAGGATATTCGCTCACCGGCAGCAGCGGGATGGCGATTAACCCGGTGATAAAAATTAAAATCGACAGCACCGCGGCGAAAATTGGCCTGTCGATAAAAAAGCGGGAAAAGTCCATGTATTGGATTCTCTGATTAGGGATCAGTTGAGGGCGGCGCTGGGGGTCATGGCAACAGTTTTGGCGTTAACCGGCATACCCGGCATAAACACTTTTTGTAAGCCGTCGACGATGACGCTATCCCCAGGCTTCAGACCCTGCTTCACGACGCGTAAACCGTCGGCCAGCCGCCCCGGCGTGATATCACGTCGCTGTGCTTTGCCATCTTTATCAACGATATAGACATATTTACGATCCTGATCGGTGAGCACCGCTTTGTCGTCGATAAGCGTAGCCTGGAACGCCGCGCTGCCCGGCAGACGCACGCGGGCAAACAGACCCGGCGTGAACAGCCGCTGCGAGTTATCCAGCAGGGCGCGCATGCGGATGGTGCCGGTGCTCGGTGTTAACTGATTATCGAGAAAATCCACTTTGCCCTGATGGGGGTAGCCCTCTTCGCCAACCAGGCCAATCTCCACCGGGAGCGCCTGATTATCGCTGGACGCGCCTTGCCCGCGGCGGGCGAGATTTTGGTAGTGAAGGTAGGTTGACTCGTCGACGTCAAAGTAGACGTACACCGTCTTCTGCGAGACCAGGGTGGTGAGCACGCTGGCGGTGTCGCCCGCCGTGACCAGGTTGCCGCTGGTGATCAGCGCGCGGCTGGCGCGGCCGTCGATAGGGGCGGTCACTTTGGTGAAGTCGAGGTTAAGCTGCGCGGCATCCACCGCCGCCTGCGCGGCGCGAATATCGGCCTGCGCCTGTACCGCGGCTGACCGGCGCTGCTCCCACTCTTCACGGGAGACGAGGTTGGTATGAACTAATTTATCGGTGCGGTTCGCCTCGCTTTGCGCCAGGCTGGCCTGCGTTTTGGCTCTCGCCAGCGTCGCCTGCGCCTGCTCCAGCGCGGCGCGATAGGTTCTGTCGTCTATCGTGAACAGCACCTGGCCCTTTTTCACCTCCTGGCCGTCGGTATAATTCACTTTATCTATATATCCCGAGACGCGGGGACGGAGCTGAACGCTCTCCACCGCTTCAATGCGACCGTTGAAACTATCCCACTGACTGATCGACTTCACCAACACCTTAGCGGCGCTGACGGCCGGCGCGGGCGGCGCGGCGTTTTGCGCGACGCTGTCGTCGCAGCCGACGAGCAGAAAGGAGAGCATCATCGCGCCGAGCGCGGTCAGGTGAATGTTTCCCCAGTTTTTTTGCAGGCTCATTATTTTTATTCCAGTCATTGTAGCCGCCGGGCAAGACGCAGCCTGAGAGGCTGCGCCACTTCCTTTGTCCGGGCTGGCTTAAGGCCATTTGTGTCGATCATCGCCACAAAATTGTAACAATTTCGAATACACTATCGCGGCGATTGTAGGAAGGCGCTTAACTAAGTGCAAGAATAATTGTTGCACTTTATGTGCGATCCTCACCGGAGAAAAAAGGCGCGATCCTGGCAGGGTTTTAAATGCAACAATAAAACTTGCATTTTGTGTAAAACCAGGCCACCTTTTAATGCAACTGCTAAAGATGCTTTTAACCGGCCGCGAGGGGGAAATATGATGAACACTGGCGCCATCATTCAGGATCTGATCGACTGGATCGACAACCATCTTGATAGCCGTCTGGATATTGATACCGTTGCCCGGCGAGCCGGCTATTCGAAGTGGCACCTGCAGCGGATCTTCAAAGAACATACCGGGCACCCCCTCGGGGAGTATATCCGGGCGCAAAAGCTGCAAAAATCGGTCGAACGCTTAGCCCACAGCAACGAGCCGATCCTCAACGTGGCGATCGCCCTCGGCTTTGACTCCCAGCAGTCCTTCAACCGCAGCTTCAAGCGCCAGTTTGGCCAGGCGCCCGGCGTCTGGCGCCGGAGTATCAGCCGCTCTGCCGCGCAGACATCTCGTCAGTGATGCTCATGACCGGGGAGGGTCAGTCCTTACCCGGTCCATGATCGAATTTGCTGCCTTTGCCGATGGCATAGAACTGCCCGCCTGCGACATAGTGAACGGTCCGCAGCTCGTCCGGCGCATCATCAAAGATCCAGTGTCCGTTGCGGAATACCCGGTCATCGCTCCAGGCGGCGACGATGTCGCCCATAAACAGATTGTGCTGTTGCTGGATGTCCGGGTAAGGCATCACTTTGCACACCAGCCAGCCCGCGCAGCCGGCGACAAGGGGGAGATCGAACCCCGGCTGATAAAAGAAGGGGATGGTGTCGTTTTTATCCGGCGCGTCGGCATAGCTGCGCCCGCCAGCGTAGAGGACGGTTGCCATCTGGCTGACTACGGGGATCTGCACGACGAAATAGCCGCTCTTTTCCACCAGCTGACGAGTGAAGGCCTGGGGGCCGATATAGGCCACCACTTTTCGCTCGCCTGCCAGCCCAACCCAGGCGGCTGACATGACATTTTCGACGCCATCATATTTTGCGGAAATCATGGTGGTGGACCCGACCTGCAATAAACGATACGCCTTACGTAATTCGACAGGCTGAACGGACATTATTTTTCCTTTATGCGTGTTATTTAACGTGTTCATTCTATGGATATTTATTGAGGGGATGGTCATTTTTGGCCCCTCACGCGATATCCACAGCGCAACGATACGCCAGGCGATTAAGCGCAAAAAGATGCGTAAATTGTTTTCATTATTCATAATCAACGAATAATCATGCCGCCTGTCGGTAGGCTGCTCGCTACAGGGGAGAAAGAAGGTGGATCGTATCCAGGCTATGCAGATGTTTATGCGCGTCGCGGAGGCAGGGAGCTTCGTGTGTGCCGCGGAAACCCTTTCCCTGCCGGCCTCCACTGTCACCAGTACCATTAAAAACCTTGAGAAATACCTGAAGGTGCGACTGCTGAACCGGACCACAAGGCGGGTGAGCCTGACTCCGGAAGGGATGCAGTATCTGGCGCAGTGCCGGGAAATTCTCGCCCTCATCGAACATAGCGAATCCAGCCTGAGCGAGTCTGTCGCGCGGCCTCAGGGGCGCCTGCGGGTTGATATGCCCGCGGGCATCGCGCATTTCATCGTCATGCCCCATCTGCAAGACTTTTACCGACGTTACCCTGATATCTACCTGATGATCGGGGTCAGCGATCGGCAGGTCGATCTCATTCAGGAAGGCGTCGACTGCGTGATACGCACGGGAGAGCTGAACAACTCCAGCCTGGTGGCCCGGCCTCTGGGCCGCTTTCGCTGGGTCACCTGCGGGTCACCGGACTATCTCAGGGAATATGGCGTGCCGCCATCACCGGAGGCGCTCTCTCAGCATCGGGCCGTGCATTATTTCTCCGGCCAGGCGAGGCGGGCCGATGAGTTCCGCTTCCTTCGCCACGGCGAGACTTTTTCTGTACCCGTCAGCGGCACCGCCGCGGTGAATGAAACGGGGCTTTATATAAAAATGTGCCTGGCAGGATTTGGGCTGGCGCAGCTGGCGGAGAATATCGTGGCTGACCACCTGCGGGAGGGGAGGCTGGTGGAAGTGCTGGCGGACTGGCAGCCGCCCCCGGTACCCGTCACTTTGCTCTATCCGCACCAGCGCTTTCTCTCTCCCGCCGTGCGGGCGTTTGCTGAGTGGATGAGCGAGGTGGTTTGAGGGGATTATCGTTTCGGGAGCCCCGCATGGGAGCGCAGGGCTCCTGCAGAAATATCTGGTCTGCCGATCAATCACTCGATACTCTGTAATGCTTTGTCTTTTTTGTGAACAGGAAAAAGGATGTTTAATACGCTCCCCGATTTACACAGAAGTTTTGCAGAGCAACTGAAGCTTAAATTACAGTCTGACCCGCGGATCCTCGCCCTTCTCGCCGGCGGCTCGTTTATCCATGGCGGGTTTGATCAATACTCCGATCTCGATTTCGTGGTGGTGGTCGACCCTCTCTATTATGACGAAATCATGGCTCAGCGTATGGCGTTCGCCGGAACCCTCGGCCATCTGCTACATGCTTTCACCGGGGAACACGTCGGCGAGCCTCGGCTGCTGATCTGTCTGTTTGGCCCGCAACTTCTGCATGTCGATCTCAAATTTATCACCCTGGACATGCTCACTCAGCGCGTTGAGGAGCCTGCCGTGCTATTTACCCGTGATAGCGATGCTCTCCAGCGCCAGCTGGCAAAATTTAGCGCGCACTGGCCGAACATGACGCCGGAGTGGTTTGAGTCCCGAGCCTGGATCTGGCTGCATTATGCCGGGGTTAAACTGGGCAGGGGTGAACTCTTCGAAGCGCTGGGGATGCTGTCCTTCTTCCGCGAACAAGTGCTGGGACCGATGCTGTTCCGTCGCGCCAATCTACCGCAACGCGGGGTTCGCCGAATAGAAGCCCTCGGCATTGATCCCGATGGCCTGCTGACTTCCACTCTGGCAACGCACGATCGTCACTCTGTCGGGATTGCCATCCGAAGGGCTGCCGACGCTTATGTCAATCTGCGGGCTGATGCGCTGCCTGACAATATTGCAGACGATGCGGCGCGGTGGGCGGTCTTTGCCATGCTGGACGCCTATTCTGACAAGGAGTAAATCTATCCCTCCGGCCGCTGACGCGGCCGGAGTGTGTAAGGGGGGCGCGAGATGTCGTGGGGGGCTTATCCTGAGAGGGGGGGCGGGTAACCGGTAACGCTAAAACTTCCCCTGGCCCGGTTTGCTCCGCACCGCCAGACGATTAGAGTTTATCCAGTTCACGCACCGTACGTTCATTGACGATATTACCCGTATTCAGGGTCGATTTTGGCTCCAGTAAAACGACGCAGCACTCTTCGGTTAACGCTTCAGGACAATGCTCAGTTCCTTTCGGCACAATAATAAACTCACCGGCATCAAGAATGATATCGCCTGTTCTTAAGCCCATTCGCAAGCGGCCGCTGACCACAAGAAAAAGCTCGTCCTCCTGTTCATGATGATGCCAGTCAAATTTTCCGGATAATTTAGCCAGTTTGACATATTCGTTATTCATTTCGCCGACAATTTTCGGGCTCCAGTAATCGCTGAACAGAGCAAAACTGTCTTTTAAATTAACTTTACGCATTCATCTTCTCCGTCACACATATTTAATGCGGGTGGGTTGATTTCGTCATAAAAAAAGAGCAGGCAATGGGCCGCACGGCGCACAGCCGGGTTAGGCGATATTGAGCGCTAATAATAAGACGCCAGGGCTATCGGGAAAATGACCGTATTATGGCCAGCTTTCCGACTATTACGCCTGCTTTGCTTTGTGGGGAATTACCGCGCAAGCAGGCCAGCTCTGCTGTTCGAAATAACAATACAGTTAACCGGCAAACTGAACAACGGGTTTCCCGATGACGGGGGAAGATATTTATCAGTTCGCAATCAATCGACTGAATTTAATTAATTTTATTTTTAAAATAATTCTCCCTCAGGCATTCAGCGGACCGTTTTTGTTTCTTTAAGTGAACAGATGCCCGAAACGCCGGCGCCATATCTCAGGTCTCCAGGTCCGATAATGGCGCGGCGGAGTTAACCGGGCTCGAGGTGAGTCATCACCACCGTCGCACTAACCGCCGTTTCCGTTGCGCTGTACGTATGCGCAATCTCCGCAGAGAAGGCATAAAAATCCCCGGGCTCCAGGGTGATGACTTCATACTGGCTCAAGCGCAGGCGCAGAGTTCCGCTGTGGACCAGAATATGTTCATGCGCCCCCTCTGAATGTCCGGGGCTGTGGATGGTGACCCGCGGTTCCATTTGCAGCAACCATATCTCGGAGGTATTGCCGGGGCCGATGCGGAATTTCATCATTTGCGAATACTCGCCCGGCACAGGGCGATATTTTTCAAAGCGGGGATACATCCTGCTGCCGCTTAGCAAATCGCCGACCGGTAAACGTAACGCGGTGGCGATAGCGTCCAGCGTATCAACTCGGGGACTGGAAGATCCTGATTCCAGCTTGGATAACGCTCCCTTTGAAACCCCTGACAATTTAGACAGATCGTTTAACGAAACCCCCCGGGACTGCCGTAGTCGTCTTATTTTACTGCCGATATTTAATGACAACGCAGCTGGTTTATCGCGTTGTGAATCTGCCATTATTGCCTCTCTCCCCGAGTGAGTCCTTCTCATCCGAATAAACGCCCCGCCCAGTCGAGATTGCGGTAGGGACATAACACTGCTGTCGCTGGCCTGATATGTCATCGCTGCATCAACAGTCAGTGATTCTTCACGCGCCCGCCATGCCTGAATACCACGTTTATCCTTTCAAATGAACCATTTTGGTGTTCACCGGTTTGAAGGGGCAGTCTGGGTAACGGGAGATATTGCACATTGAATCTGTTCGTTGCGTTCGTCTGTTGCCGGGCTGTTTTAAGCGAAAAATGGATGATTCTGGAGTAACGGATTGTTTATTGATGAAAGCAGGGGCGTTATTTTCCCCACTTCTACAGTGGGGCTTTGAGGATCTGTATCAGGAAATGATGCCGGTGTTGCCATATCTAGTAATGCACCAGCCCGCCATCTACCGCGTACTGACTGCCGGTGACATAGGATGCGTCATCAGAAAGCAGAAAAAGTGCGACAGCAGAGGCTTCTTCCGCGGTTCCTGCCCGGCCGAGGGGGACCTGGCTGACAACAAAATCCTCAAATTGCTGACGCGACTCTTCCGGCATGAAATGTCTAAAGTTCGTTTCGATCGGACCCGGTACCAGCGTATTGGCGCGAATACCCCGCACAGCCAGCGCAGAGGCCCAGCTTTTAACCATTGCGACAACTGCGCCTTTCGTTGCTGCATAGAGGCTGGTCATTGCCGCACCTTCATATACAGATGAAGATGAGGTGACAAGAACAGATGCGCCTGAATTGAGGGATCCAGAAAGAGCGGCAAGCTGCAGCATCGGGCCGCGGACGTTAGCATTCATCATGCGGTTAAAAGCATCTGCTGTCACCGATTCCGGAGCACCTACTTCTGCGAAGCCAGCATTAAGCCATAGTCCGTCGAGTAAACCCCAGCCGCTTATCGCTGCCTGAAGAACGCTTATATCGGCTTCGCTGGCTGCATCGTTCTTCAGAATGAGAGATGATTCAGGCAGTAGACTACGGGCGCGCTTCAGCCTTTCATCATTGAGGCCCGTAATGGCAACATTGCCGCCCTCACTAACAATGCGCAGTGCGCCTGCAAATCCCATACCGCTGGTACCGCCAGTGATAAGGATGCGTTTACCTTGAAATCTGCCCATGATTCGCCTTTCTTTGTCTTTAGAACCAGCACGTACCTGACGAAGATAACCATCAGTCGTCATCTGTTTCATCACCCAATGGTGACATTATGGCTGCAGCGTTGGCATTTGGCACCAAGCGGGGTAGGGGCCAATGCTGATGGTGGCCCTTTTTTCAGCGTCGGGGGAGTGTATCTGAAATACCAGATCTATCTGCCGAATGGCTTAATCAACAACGCCATACCGTCGCCATTGCGTAGTCGATACTCGGAATTGGCTTGTGATTTCAATGGGTTAGACATGTTTTTGCACCATGATTTTTTACGTTATGGCATCGTAGTGCAAAACAAGCATAGATGATGCTCGAGATTTATACAGAGAATATGACCGCACAGGTAACAAAAAAGCCCGCAGGGCTTGCGCCGTGCGGGCTCTTAGGACTTCATCGGATGACTCTGGTAATCACCGATGGGCTGGCAGCGGCGTAATTAGTGCAGGAGTAGATCAATTCTGTTGGGGATGTTTATAGGTTGCTTAGAAGGGAAGGCGCAAAAAGAGTGGTGACGGTATTGATAGGGAAAGGCGTATTTATGCGTTGGATTTTTATGGTGATTCGTCGGACTCATTATTGTGAGTGGCTAGCTCTAATAAAGACCCGGCAGATTTAAGCCGGGTCTTTATTATTTACGGTCTTGAAGCCGTGCCGTCAGGTGTGCGCGCCATTGTCCAGGAAGGGATCCCCCCCTCGCACGGGTATTTCGCCGCCTCGGCTTCATCAATGTCGATACCCAAGCCAGGCTTATCGTTCAGGTAGGCATAGCCGAGGTCAATCTCCGGGCAACCCGGGAAGACATCACGCAGCGCGTCGTTCATGGGCGTGTATTCCTGAATGCCGAAGTTCGGTGAACTCAGATCCAGATGCATATTGGCGCAGACCCCGACTGGTGAAATATCACCAGGACCGTGCCACGCGGTACGCACGCCGTTCAGTTCGCTATAGACAGCGAGTTTCTTCGCCGGCGTGATACCGCCGATGGTGCTCACATGACAACGAATGTAGTCGATCAGTTTGTTGTCGATGAGCGGCTTCCACTCATTAACATTGACAAACAGTTCGCCCATGGATATTGGCGTGGAAGACTGCTGGCGCAGCATTTTCAACCAGTCGATATTTTCCGGTGCGACTGGGTCTTCGAGATAAAACAATTGATATTGTTCCACTGTCTTTGCAAGGTTAATGGCGGCCACCGGGGTGACGCGCTCATGGACATCATGAATAAATTCGATGCCAAAACCGAGCTTGTTACGCAGGTGGTCGAACAGACGCGGAACGCTTTTGGCGTAGGCATCCGGGTCAAAGTAGATGCCAGGCGTTTTGCTGCGCGGTGAACGTTTCGGCTGAATGTTCTTCGCACGTGCCAGCTGCGTGGCGATCAGTTTGAGGTCATCGGTCCCCGCACCACCATACATTCCCATCTGGCAGCGAACGTACTGGTAGCCTTCTTCCATTCTGGCGCGGATGTTATCTTCCACTTCAACTTCATCGCCACCGTCAGTGTGACAGTACAATGGGATCCCATCACGGCATTTGCCGCCCAGCAGATCATAAACCGGCATCCCCGCCAGCTTACCTTTGATATCCCACAGCGCCATGTCCACGCCGGACAATGCATTGTTCATGATCGGGCCATTGCGCCAGTAACCGCTTACCGCGCCTGACTGCCAGATGTCCTCAATACGGGTCGGATCTTTGCCAATCAGAAAAGGCGCCATGTACTCATCGATCGCGTTTTTTACCGCGAAGATACGCTGCGTAAAGGTCGCGCATCCCAGCCCATACAGCCCCGGCTCATTGGTTTCTATCTTAACGACCGCCAAATCAATGCCGCCCGGCGCCGTCAGAATCGTTTTCACATTGGTGATTTTCAGGTTACTCACTTTCTCTCCTCAACTCAGCGAATTTACCGCATGTCATACCATTGTGGATGACATGGTGCATATTTGTAAGTTGTCCTACAACTTGGTGCTGTTATATCACGCTTCTTTTACAAAGGATCGCTTAGAGTGCCATTCTGTGATAGCGATCAAATTGCGTTCAATAAAAATTAAATAAATACTTATAATTCAATTTGTTAATCGTAATAATATGATCGCGAAGTGGAGCTGTTTGTGATCCTTGTTGCAAATTCATAGGTGAACTGTTGATTTTATCAGGACGAAAATTCAACCTTAAAAAAGACAGTCGTCATACAAATTAAACGAATGAGGAAACAACATGAACGCTTTATTTGATTTAACCGGGAAAACGGCGCTGGTGACGGGTTCTGCACGCGGACTGGGCTTTGCCTACGCTGAGGGCCTTGCCGCTGCAGGCGCACGGGTCATCCTGAATGATATTCGCGACACACTGCTGGCCGAATCCGTGGATACACTGACAAGCAAGGGTTACGACGCACAAGGCGTGGCTTTTGACGTCACCGATGAACAGGCGATTGAGGCGGCTTTTAGCAAACTCGATGCAGAAGGGATCAGTGTGGATATCCTGATCAATAACGCCGGTATTCAGTACCGTAAACCGATGGTCGAACTGGAGCTGGAAAACTGGCAGAAGGTGATCGACACTAACCTGACCAGCGCATTTCTGGTGTCCCGCGCGGCGGCAAAACGGATGATGGCCCGTAACAGTGGCGGCAAAATCATTAATATTGGCTCGCTTACCAGCCAGGCTGCACGACCGACCGTTGCCCCGTACACGGCGGCAAAAGGCGGTATCAAAATGCTCACCTGCTCGATGGCCGCAGAATGGGCACAGTTTAATATCCAGACCAACGCCATTGGGCCGGGCTACATTCTGACGGATATGAACACTGCACTTATCGAAGACAAACAGTTCGACGCCTGGGTGAAAAGCAGCAACCCCTCTCAGCGCTGGGGTCGTCCGGATGAGCTTATCGGCACGGCCGTCTTCTTATCATCCAGAGCATCCGATTATATCAACGGGCAGATTATTTACGTCGATGGTGGCTGGCTCGCCGTGCTGTAATTAATATTTTTTACTATCCTTTTTTTTGCCCAGCAGTAAATACACGGGAAAAAATTATGATTCATAGTATGCAAAAAAAATTAGCTCCGATTCGCTGGAAGAAACTGATTCCACTGGCTTTCATTACCTATAGCCTTGCCTATCTCGATCGTGCCAATTACGGATTTGGTGCTGCTGCCGGTCTGGCTGAAGATCTTAATATCACGCCAGGGATTTCCTCATTATTAGGTGCGTTGTTTTTCCTAGGATATTTTTTCTTTCAGGTGCCTGGCGGGATTTACGCTGAAAAAAGAAGTGCTAAACAACTTATTTTTTGGAGTTTAATTCTTTGGGGGATATTAGCCACGGCAACCGGTATGGTTCATGATGTTAAAACCCTGGCAGTCATCAGATTCTTGCTTGGTGTTGCCGAGAGTGTGGTAATGCCCGCTATGCTTGTTTTCTTAAGTCATTGGTTCACCAAGAAAGAAAGGTCCAAAGCCAATACATTCCTTTTTCTGGGTAACCCCATCACGGTACTCTGGATGTCGGTATTATCAGGGTATCTCGTGGATGCTTTTGGCTGGCGTGGTATGTTTATTATCGAAGGCGTACCTGCGATTATCTGGGCAATTATCTGGTGGGTGATATTTGTTGACCGACCTAAAGATGCAACATGGTTAACAGCGCAAGAAAAAGAAGATATTGAAGCAGCGTTGGCAGCAGAACAAACCAATATTAAAGAAATAAAAAACTACACTGAAGCATTTCGCTCCAGTAAAGTTTTGTCCCTTTCATTTATTCATTTTTTCTGGAATATTGGGATGTATGGTTTCATCATGTGGTTACCCTCTATTTTGAAATCGGCTTCTGGGCTGGGCATAGTCGCAACAGGTTGGCTATCAGCAGCACCCTATTTATTAGCCGTTCCACTGATGCTAGCTGCGTCATGGTATTCAGATAAATTTCTTAACCGTAAAATTATTGTTCTGTTGTTTTTAGGACTTGGTGCTATCTGCTTTATTGGATCGTTTACCATTGGAGCATCAAACTTCTGGCTCTCATATGTTCTACTGATGATTGCTGGCGGCGCGATGTATACCCCTTATGGACCATTCTTTGCGGCCATTCCAGATATGATCCCGCGTAATGTTGTGGCTGGCGCGATGGCATTTATCGTGAGTTTTGGCGCGTTGGGGTCATTTGTAGGTTCATGGATAGTGGGTTATCTGAATGGTATAACTGGCGGCCCAGGTGCTTCTTATGCCTTTATGGGAATCTCACTGGTGCTGGCAGTGCTGCTCACCTCCCTTACTTCGTTTAGTAGTAAAGAATCCAGGCAAGCGAAAGCACAAACTTGCTAAGTTAGGGCGCCTTTCGGGGCGCTTTAATTTTAAAAATGTTATATTGTATAGAGTTCCTGAACAGATTACGGATACCCATCTTGAGCATAAAATCCATTCAAAAACAAAATGTTGTAAATGAAATTTATGATCAGATCTGCAGCAAGCTGCTGGACGGCAGCTGGGCGCCAGGTAGTCGTTTACCTTCGGAAGCGGAGCTAACAGCCTCATTTAACGTTAGCCGTGTCAGTGTACGTAGTGCGGTACAGCGTTTTCGTGATCTTGGGATAGTGGTGACACGGCAGGGTAGCGGCAGCTACGTGAGCGAAAACTTCACTCCACACATGTTGAGTAACGAGCCCCGCCCAATCATGCACCTGAGTCGCGAAGAATTTCACGATATGATGATTTTCCGCCAAACCGTGGAATTTAAATGTGTGGAACTCGCGGTCTTGCACGCTACCGAAGACGATATTCGTCAGCTCGAAGAAGCATTGAACAATATGTTGATCAACAAGGGTGACTATAAAAAGTATTCAGAAGCGGATTACGAGTTCCATCTGGCAATTGTCAAGGCCTCTCATAATAGTGTCTTTTACAATGTTATGAGTTCAATTAAAGATATCTATTACTATTATCTTGAAGAGCTCAACCGTGCACTGGGTATTACTCTTGAGAGCGTGGAGGCTCATATTAAGGTCTACATGTCCATTAAGAACCGCGATGCTAGTTCTGCTGTACAAGTTCTCAATGAAGCGATGTCTGGAAATGTTGTTGCTATTGAAAAAATTAAATCTATAGATATCTCTGGGGATAAATAATCGCAATTCCAGGCGGTAACCTGAATGGCTGTTGCTTTTATCTGGGAAATCATCTGCCTGCTGGTGTTTCGTTTTATTGATCTGCTTCCAGTATTAGATATAACCTTCAGGTTGATTTTTCTTCATGTTTCCTGTTTCGCCAGCCTGCTGCAAATTCAGCTGGCGTCTGGTAATTCAGCGATGAATGAGGACTGGACTCGTTATAGTCATGCCGCCAGCCATGAATAATTTTCCGGGCATGAAGAACTTCTCTGAACCAGTTCTCATTCAGGTATTCATCCCGAAAGCGACCGTTGAAACTCTCAATAAATCCGTTCTGAGTTGGCTTGCCCGGCTGGATTAAGCGTAACTCAACACTATGTTCAAAGGCCCATTGATCCAGTTCGCTGCAGGTAAATTCCGGGCCCTGATCGGTTCTTATTGTCGCCGGGTAGCCCCGAAATAGTGCGATGCTGTCCAGAATATGCGTGACCTGAACACCTGAAATACCGAAAGCAGCCGTGATCGTCAGACACTCCTTTGTGAAATCGTATACCAATAATCACAGGATTTAGCCGGATGTTCTCGAACAACAACAGGCACAAAAAAGCCCGCAGGGCTTGCGCCGTGCGGGCTTTCAGGACTTCATCGGATGACTCTGGTAATCACCGATGGAGAATTTTGGTGGAGCTGGCTGAGAGCGACACCAAATACTAACTGTCTGATTCTTTGAGCAATGTAGCGGGAATCAATGTCACAGCAGTATGGCACACCCAACTAGCTACGATCAATAGCCCTAACTGCCTTGAGTAGATTGCTTTTTGGCTATCTTTAGTTGCTGAGTGAAGAAGCGGGCTCTGTCTTTCTGTCTGAAGTCAACTTGACCGGCTGCATGAAGCTTGCCTGCTAGCTTTTCTAGATGAATTATTTTTGCAGCATTGTCTGTTGCTTCAGCCAAAGTGGCGAATTCTTTTCTGATTGAATCACTGTGTGCCCAACGTACCTTAAGTTCTCCATCCTGAATAACAATCCCTGTAAGCAGCTTCCCTTCTGATGACGGATAAAATCGCTCTTTCTTGTCTTTAGAGGTGAGGCCATGAGAACGAATACACTTTTTAGCTTGGGCAGCAAATCCTTTTGGGATTTTCGAACCAGAGAACGCTACATCGTCAACATATGCCGTAAATACTAAGCTGTTTGAGGTCGCAAGGTTGCTAAGCTCGTCGAACATATCTCTGTTTGCCCAAAACGCCATGGCCATACTTATCGGGCTGCCTGTGGGCACTTTTCCTGCAAAGGTTGCAAGGTTGGTCATTACATAAGCTACATCGGGTGACATCTCAAATTTCTCAACAAATGCTTTGTAGACCTTCGCAGCGCTAGTCGAAGGAAAAAACTTATGAATGTCGAGCTTCAGAAGTTCAGTTGCCTGCTTATGTGATTCTGCATTAGTTAGTGTTGAATGTTTCTTCCGACCGGAGTGAAGATATAGAGGTAATTCGATTCTGCTTAATAATACGCCGAGCCTCCTATGAACCGCTTTGAGCTGGGCAATCGGTTCCTGAATCTTCCTTCCTGCGTCGTTTTCGAATTCTTTGTACGCAGAGTCAAGCATGAGTTTATCAGCCTGCTTCTTTGATAGGCCTATGATCTCGAATAGTTTTTTTCTAGTTTTAAGTTTGTATAGAGGGGATTGATTCAAAGGGTAAATCTTAGGGGATCTTTGAAGACTAGGGGTACGTTTTGTGCTTTTCATCGTCGTTGCTCCAATCCATTATAGCCTCCATTACAGGAATCCCTTGATGGATGCAAAGAAGGAGGTAACAGCTTCAGAATGAAAAACCGTAGAAAACACTTCGCTGAAAACCAAGGCAAGGATGTACTTACCGGTATCTTTGGAGTATTTCTTTAGTTTCTCCTTCACACAAAACGTTTGCTGAACACTAGCCTGGTATTTCTTACGTGTCTTTCGACTTGTATGCGTCTTTCGACTTTTACGTGTCTTACGACCCATATTACATCTCCCTTTCAGTTCCCGATGACCAACATGGCCACCAGTCTCGCCTGAACTGACAGGAATAAGAGATGTTCAGCAATTAACCCCAGTTTTCGACGTCACAGAGTGACGTCCTCTCGCCACAAATCCAGCAATCCTAGCTGTCCCGGTAAGAACCAGAGCGTCGGTGATGCGTAGCATCGTAACGTTGGAACATTGAGCAAGCCTGGCATGCGTCGTGTGGGGGAGAGATTAGAGGCCGAAACCTCCACGATGGCTGACAAGCAAACCATCAAGCTTTTGCGAGAAAGTCTCTCCTAGGTACTAGCAGGCTAATTTTATGATCATATTCATATGGTTAGCAATAGATCGGTTAGAGATTTGTTTCGAAATGTGAGTGATGATTAGGAGGGGAATTAGGACGCGAATTCAACTCCCTAACTGGAAGTTGAATTCGTGCAGATCGTTATTGGCTAGTACCACTAATCAATAGAAGCATTACACACAGTTAGCGATCACGTGGTCAGCAAGTTTGTCGTGCTCTGCGTCCATTTTATCCATCAAGTCAGTTTGGTTTTTAGCCCATTGTCCACGAACTAAAACGTGTGAAGTTGGGCGAACAGTCTTGAGGTATTTAAGCGGGACGCTTTGAATAATGCTGTCAGGAGCCATAACGTTTAAATCTTCCACTTTCGCTACTGGTTCCCTAGTAACAAAACTAGGCACTGCATTGTATGAAGTGATGGTTTGTAGGCTAGGGATTAATGCGTTTTGTACTGCGGTACTAATAACATTTCTATGTGCTAGGTCAGCCCCTACTTCAGTTGCTACTGTTGCCCCTTGTTTCTTTCTCATATCGAATCCATTGAATACCCACCCTGCAAATTTAGGCTGTCCTTTTGTGGACAAAATGGGGTCGTGAGCATTCCCAGCAAGATATCGAGAGACGCCTTGTTGCCAGTCAGTGGCAAACTTAGGAAGCATTTCACCAATTAAACCGATGCAGTAGGCCGAAAACATATCTGCTGTACATGGAACGATAAAGTAATCGGAGCAGTAAAGAGCAGAACGAACTAATGTATTGAATGATGGCGGCAAGTCGATGAGAACATAATCGTAGCTAATGCCCGTTGTTTCCTCAGCAGCTTTCGAGATCAAATGAGGCATCAGGAAGCGATAAATACTTGTACCAGCAATAAGATCGGTACCAACGTTGAGTGTGTCTGAAAGATTGTTAAGCCAAAAATCTCCGGCAACGATATCTAGATGGCCAGATCCCTGAGGCATAGGATATTTAGGATGATTTATGACTACTTCAGGGGTTCTGTTTTGTTGAATGTAAGGCTGCCCGAAGGCTCTAATCGTTTGACCGAAAGGAGCCTGTGCGTTTGTGTGCAATAGACGAGCAAAGTTTGCATCACTCAGTGTTGCAATTGATAAGTTACACTGCGGATCAAAGTCGATCAGTAAAACTGATTTACCTTTGGCTGCTAAAGCAACGCTAAGGTTCCATGTAAGTGTAGTTTTACCTACACCGCCTTTGTTATTAAAAAGAGATAAAGTAACCATAACGTACTGTTGCCCCTAATTTTATCGTTTAGGGAATCACTTTAACATAAGCTCTTAACCGTGGAAGCGCATACCAATGGAATTCCTCTTTGAAATACGACTGTAATCAAAGAGGAGTCAGATTCATTCTCTAGTCGGTGATTACACCACGTTGCAGGAGTACTCTCCGCTGCCACCACTTATCATTTTGAGCGTGAATTTTTTATCTGCTGTGTAGTTAATGTTGAACGCGATGCCAAGACTGGAGAATGTCAGACTGTTCACCCCATCATTATCCTCTGCTCCCATGAAGAACTTTGCCCTCCGCGTTCCGTTTGGGGTGGACAAGTCGGCCCAACCAACTTGTTCCTGCTGCTTGAGCGTGATGTCCACAGTGGTGTTGTTTTCACATGAGAGCTGTACATATACGTTGTTGGCGGCTGTTGCGGTAGTCGAACTGCTTGCGAGCAGTATGGCGATTAAGCCGATTGTTTTTCTCATTGAATAATTCCTTTTGAATGCTGTTTAGTTGTCAGATTGATTACGTACAATCCTGTAAATGCTGGTGATGCCGATCCCTAACTGGCGGGATATTTCGGGTTTGCTCAATCCTTGGCCTAGCAACTCGATAACTTCCTGAGATTTGCTGCGGGCCGTAGCCTTTCTGCCTTTGTACTTTCCTTTGAGTTTCGCCAGTGCTATTCCCTCGGCCTGACGCTCAAGCATCATTTCACGTTCGAAAGTCGCAATCGCACCAATCATCGTCAACATGAGCTTTCCGGTTGGGGTGGCAGTATTTATGCCTATATTGAGAATGCTTAACGCCACTCTTTTACCTTGCAGGTATTCCGAGATTTCTAGGAGGTGGCGGGTGTTACGGGCGAGGCGGTCGAGTTTCGTTACTTGAACCGTATCGCCCTCACGTACAAACTCCAGCATTGCCTGTAGTTCAGGACGGTCATCTTTTGCCCCGCTGATTTTCTCCCTGAATATCTTTTCGCATCCGGCTAGCGCTTCGAGTTGTGTATCCAGACTTTGCCCGGTAGTAGACACACGGGCGTAGCCAACTGTAGCCATATGAGCTCCTTACCCTGCCAATAGGCCATGCTATGCTGCAAAGGTCTGCCAAAATGCCAAAACCACCCTGTGGCATGTCCTTAACGGGCATTCCATTGTTGTGCTGGTGGCAGATCTTTAGGGCATGGTTATTGGCAGGGGGAAAGTGGTTGGTTAGATTGCGGAAACGTCCGGTGGTGTGAACATTTTGATGATTGATTCAAGTAATGCTGTGGCAAAGGCAACCAAGCCAGTTACCACTGCCGGGATGATTACATCACGTATAAACATAGTATCTCCTGTGGGTTGTTAACACGATGCTTATACCGGTCAGAAAAAGGAATGTTGATCATGCCGGGTGGCACTTTTTCAATGGTGTTAGATCTGTCAAAAAGGTTGATGTGGTCAGCCATTACTTTGAAATGAATCACCTCTGATAACTGAATCCCTATACATTTATAGAGGCTATAGGGCTGTGTTGCGGTAGGTTTAGGGGGTTACGGCGTTTGAATACACCGCAATCCCCGTAGTATCAACGTTTCAATGCAACTTTTTGGAAACGTCAGTCTGGTTTGAGGTTTTGAAGGACGTATTCGGCAGCGCTATCAGGCGACCAACGGTATAGCGAAGACCTTAACGACTCCAGCGATACTCTCAGTTGTCTGCTTGTTTTTGAACGTGTTTTTTCATAGTGAATACCACATCGTTTTAACGCTTCTTCGATCCCTCTCAAAGGCTGTTTCTCATAGTTTAGCAACCAAGCATTCTGGTTTTTTAGGTCGTCATAAGCATTTCTGGCGGACTTTGAATCAATGATAATTCTGTCGCCAACAACACCACAGCTTGCAGCGGAAATACCTGATAAAAAAGCTGCTTCAAAGCTAATTAGCCTGTTATTGTTACGTACTAGGTCAAACCAGTCATCACTCTCATTGTGTTTAACCCTGATGATCGTAGCTTCTGGCTCTTGCCTTTTAATCTCAGAGTCCCTGATTGAATCCGCTACCTGATTTGACGCAAATGCGTGCTCTTCTTCGTCAAATTCGATGAGATACACGTTATATTTTGAGCTATCTTCGTTACCGTTCCAGTAATGCTTAACTGCAAAATCGACGTAGTACTTCCCATTGCACATTCGCTGCTGAGTTTTTAGTTCATAGTCTCCATAGGTGATGTCTACGAGTTCTTTATCAATGAATTCACTCAGTTTGCGACCAAAAACCACTTCTCTCCGGCTCAGCCCCTTATTACGAGGAAGCTGCACACCTGTGTATCGTTCAACCCATTCAGTGACTTCCAGATGTTTGTGATTTAGGGAGCCATAAGTAAGTAAAACAAGTGCTGAACGTGCCGAAATCCATGTGTTCTTATCAATTTGATCATGGAGAACAGCGCCAATCTCACGAATTTCTCTTCCGAAAAAATCTCTGGGTAGTTTTTGAACCATATTTTGACTGGTTTTATACCAATTGGTCCTCGAACCTCGTGGCTTTGGTAGTTTTTTAAACAGCACATAGAGATTAATTTGCCATTTATCGTCCTCTGTTTGACGAAACATTCCATGGCGAGGGAGGGTAACGTCTAAAGGGGAAAACAGACGATTTTGGATAGTGATATTTTTCATCATTCATCCTCCCCGGATAGACTGCGGAAGATTTGTAAACTGGTATAGGGCTTAACGTTCTGTACAATTTTTGCAAATTCGATCTTGTCGATGACTTCTAGCATTAATGAGACATCACTGAGAAGAGAGCTACCATAGGGGCTACCTTGATGCCCCATCAAGCGGTTAAGGTATTCATCCGTTGCATTCAACATCACTAACTTGTCGCGAAAAGCGTGTCTGAAAGTATAAAGAGTTGAGCTCGGATCTAGGCCCTGCTTGCCGCGAATGTTACGGTTAAACCACTCTCCGGGTTTATGTGAGTGGTAGCCTTTAATCGCCTTGATCTCCGGGAATAGTCGGCAGTTTCCACCAACCATAGAACGAAAATCATGTACATATCTCACGAAACCAATTTCTAGTAGACACTTATGCAGAGGGATATAGCGTAAGGCGTTGGGCGTTTTTAACCTTTGCTCATCAAAACGCTTATCAATGCGGATACACCACACCTTACCCACCAGCTCAATGTCATCGACATACAGTAAACACGCCTCGTTCGGGCGAATGCCTGTAAAGAGGCAGAGTAAAGGAAGCCAGAAGTGATGTGGATGTTGAATTTTGTTGGTCACAAGGCCTCGATGTTCAGTAAAGATATGGTGGTTAAATACCTTTACAGCATCTTCGTCACTAATCGCATGTCTCGCTGCCTTATTGCTCTGCTTTGGCTCGGGTAGTGGTTCTTTAGGTATGGGATTATCATCAGGCAGATACCCTGTATCTAGCATCCATTGAAAGAAGCGGCGTACCTTTTCAAGATGATCATTAGCAGTAGCTGTTGCGATAGTTTTGGAAGCTTTTTTCTTAGAAATGAGTTCAAGAAGTGGAGTTTCGAGCATTTCTTTTGCTTTGAGTTTTTCAGGTAATGAGGCAAGTAACTCACGAAACTCTCTACCGCTGGATAATGAGATCTCTGAAATAGGCACATTTCCGAAGAAACTGAAGGTCAGAGCGAGCGAGTGAGCATATTTGTCCTGACTTTTCTGCGAGTGCTCTTTGCTTGCGTTCTCGGTTTGGTACTTGTTGATCATATCTAAGAGAAAATGAACATCAGAGCGAGAAGTCTCTCTAGAGGAAACAGGGCTAGTTGTAAGCCAATCAGCATCACCACCAAGAATGATTGCTCGCGTATTCTGCAAGGATTTGACCTTGGCTTGTGCCACCATGCGAGCAATGACTTGGTAATCGTACTCACTGAGAGTAGCTTTGAGGTGTGGCAGTTCGTCCAGAACGGTACTTGCTTCGGCCCGGTGCAGAGATGGTTTATCATCGTAAGCGATGCGTTCTTTCAAATCAGAGACAACCATATCTAATGTCTCAAGATAATCGTTCAGATCGCCTTCATTACGTGCAGAGCCGCTAAACCAATGTTCTGTTTCCTCAGCGGTCCATTCGGCAATTTTTGCTCGAAGTTTTGCTTTGATTTGCTCTTGTGCTGATTTTTCCATCACGCCATTCTTCAGTTTCTTGGGGGCCCCCAAAGAAGCAATCATCTGTTGGCAAAGTGTCTGTAAACGCAGGGCAAGAAGGCGAGCACGCTGAAAGCTTGCTGTTTGCAGGCTCAGTCTGTATTCGATTGCATTGCCCTCAGATACGAAACGCTTCCTGAACCACCAGGTGTGGTTACGCTTGTAGAGGTAATGGGGAATGCTGTTTGATGGCATATGGTACACTCCTGAGTCACAGTTGTGCCACACGCCCAAAGAAAAACGGCCTGAAACTCTAAGAGAATCAGGCCGTTATATTTGGTGGAGCTGGCGGGAGTTGAACCCGCGTCCGAAATTCCTACATCCTCGGCACTACATGCTTAGTCAGTCTTTACATTCGCTTGCCAGCTGCGGACAGACACGCCACTAACAAACTAGCCTGATTAGATTTAACGCTTCAACCCCAGGCAGGGCATCCACGCGATCTCTTTTGGGTTTGACCTCTCTTTGATCCCCGTCTTAAGAGCGGAAGCTAGGGAGAGAGGGCTCAGAGCAGGTTATTAAGCTGCTAAAGCGTAGTTTTCGTCGTTTGCGACTATTTTTTGCGGCTTTTTACGAGGCCAACCGCCCCTCGGCATGCACCTTGGGTTTCGCAAATCCCGTCGAATCCAGAATCAGCCCCAATGTGTAGGTCAAGTATAACAGATTTGTGAATGTCGTTACCAGCCCCATAACGCAGGATTCTTTCAGCAGGGGTGGACGAAAAAGCAGCATCAACAAGGATATAGCGTAAGGGCCAGCGAGAGCCGGCCCTCAGGGGAGGGGGTTAGCGTCCGGCGTGCTTCATAATACGCGCCTTATCCAGCGCCCATTCACGATCTTTCAGATCGGTACGCTTGTCATGCTGTTTCTTACCTTTGGCGACGCCGATTTTCACTTTGCACCAGGCATTCTTCCAGTACAGCGACAGGGCGACAACGGTGTAACCTTCGCGGTTAATGCGGCCGTACAGCGTGTCGAGTTCGCGCTGGTTGAGCAGCAGCTTACGGGTACGCGTCGGGTCGCAGACATAGTGGGTGGAAGCCACGGCCATGGGCGTAAAGTTGGCGCCGAACAGGAAGGCTTCGCCATCCTTCAGGATGACATAGCTATCGCCGATGTTGGCTTTGCCTGCACGCAGGGATTTGACTTCCCAGCCCTGCAGGGCGAGACCAGCCTCGTATTCATCTTCGATAAAGTATTCGTGACGGGCGCGTTTATTCAGCGCAATGGTGGCTGATCCAGGTTTGTGGGCTTTTTTCTTAGTCATAATGTCCTGAAGTCATCGTCTTATACACAGTTACCTCGATCGCATCCTGCGAGGTGTACTGCGCATCTTAGCACGAGTTGCGGCACAGCGTTTTTTTTAGCAGCAGATAAATGATATTATTTGCACTGTGTTTAAATGTGGAACCTGCTATGCCTCAGATTAGCCGTACTGCGCTGGTGCCTTTCAGCGCGGAACAGATGTATCAACTGGTAAACGATGTGAAGTCCTATCCTGATTTTCTGCCAGGCTGCACCGGTAGCCGCGTGCTGGAATTCGGGCCGACGCAAATGACGGCGGCGGTTGATGTGTCCAAAGCCGGCATCAGTAAGACCTTCACGACCCGGAATACACTGACCAGCAACCAGAGTATTTTGATGAGCCTGGTGGATGGCCCGTTCAAGAAGCTGATTGGCGGCTGGAAGTTTATTCCGCTGAGCCCCGAGGCGTGCAAAATCGAGTTCCATCTCGATTTTGAGTTTACCAATAAGCTGATTGAGATGGCCTTTGGCCGGGTCTTTAAGGAACTGGCCGCCAACATGGTGCAGGCGTTCACCTCGCGCGCCAAAGAGGTCTACAGTGCCAGCTAATATTCGTGTTGAGGTCGCTTACGCGCTGCCTGAAAAGCAGTACCTGCAGCGGGTCACCCTGGACGAGGGGGCGACGGTCGAGCAGGCGATTATCGCCAGCGGCCTGCTGGCGCTGCGTGATGACATCGATCTGGCGAAAAACAAGCTGGGTATTTACAGTCGTCCGGTTAAGCTGCACGACGAAGTCCATGACGGCGACCGGGTGGAAATCTATCGCCCGCTGATCGCAGATCCGAAAGAGCTGCGTCGCCAGCGGGCGGAGAAAAACGCCGCGAAGTAAACCGCAGCAGCAGACCTGCTATCGGTCATAAAAAAAGCGCTCATTGAGCGCTTTTTGCTTTTCCGGGCCTTACTGACTGGTCAGCGCGGGCTTGTTATCAATGTTGGTTAACACGCCGCCATTGTTGAAGGTCAGGGTCAGGGTCTGCTGAGTCACTTTCTCGTGGCCCGGCTCCTGACGGAATACATAGAACCAGGTGTTGGTGCCGAACGGATCCGACATCATTGGCGTTCCGAGAGCATAAGCAACCTGCTGTTGCGTCATACCGACACGAATTTTTGCTACATCGTTAGGTGCCAGATAGTTACCCTGGTTGATGTCAGGACGGTAAACCACTCGTTCCAGAGTGGAACAGCCTGCGGTCAACATAAGAAGAACCGCTGCGGCAGCAGTCAGCGTTTTACAGCGCATAGTGATTTGATTCCTTTTTGGGCCCGAGCAGTACGTGGCTCATCTGTAATATGCCGATAATAATAGACCTTCGCGCCGATGGAAACCTCCGGCTGCGGTCAGCAGGCAATTTGCTGTTCACTATGACCCTGTGAAAATCAAAAAGTTTACGCCGCAAGCAACTCTTTCGCGTTCGCCAGGGTGTTGCGCGTGACCTCGCTGCCGCCCAGCAGGCGAGCCAGCTCCTGCAGACGAGCACGCTTATCCAGCGGCTGCATATGGGTTTCGGTCATCTCGCCATCGGTCTCTTTGCAGACAAAGAAATGATGGTGGCCGCAGCCTGCGACCTGCGGCAGGTGGGTAACGCACATCACCTGCGTGGACTCGCCCAGTTGGCGCAGCAGCTTGCCGACCACCGCCGCGGTAGGGCCGCTAATGCCGACGTCCACTTCGTCGAAGATCAGCGCCGGGGTTTCCATTTTACGCGCGGTGATCACCTGAATCGCCAGCGCAATACGCGACAATTCACCGCCAGAGGCCACTTTCGCGATCGGCTGCAGCGGCTGCCCCGGGTTAGTGGTGACGCGGAACTCAATATGATCGGCGCCGTCGGCGGTGAGATGGCGTTCATCAAAAGCGACCTCAATCGCGAAGACCCCGTGCGGCATCGAAAGTGAGTGCATACTCTCGGTGATAAGCTGGGTTAGCTCGTCGGCGCTGGCCTGGCGCAGGCCGTGCAGCTGGCGCGCGGTCTCCAGCGCCAGCTGATGATGTTCGACCACCTGCTGGCTGAGGGATTCCAGCGAGCCGGCGCTGTCGTCCAGCAGGCGCTGCTCTTCGAGCATCGCCTGATAAACCGCCGGCAGCTCTTCCGGCATCACCTGGTGTTTACGCGCCAGCGCGATTTGCCGGGAAATCCGCTGCTCAAGTTCGAACAGACGATTAGGATCGAGGTCCAGACGGTCGTGATAGTGGCGCAGCTCATCGCTGGCCTCGCTGAGCTGAATGGCCGCCTCTTCCAGCATATCCAGCACGCCGGAAAGCTTGCTGTCCATACCCACCAGCTCGCTGACCAGCTGCTTCGCGGTATAAAGCTGGCTCTGCAGGTTGGCTTCTTCGCCGTCTGCCAGTACCGTCAGGGCGTGCTGACAGGTGCTGAGCAGCTGACCGCTGTTGGCCAGGCGTTTGTACTCTTCGTCAATCTGCTCAAACTCTCCCGCCAGCGGGTTAAATTCGTTCAGCTCTTTAAGCTGGTACTGCAGCAGATCGGCGCGGGCGGCGCGCTCCTGGCTCTGCTGCTGATGCTGAGCCAGCTCGCGGCAGCTCTGGTGCCACTGGCGATAGTGCTCTGCCATGCGCTGAGTGAGCGCATACTCACCGGTATAGCCATCGAGCAGCGTTTTCTGGTGTTCGGGTTTGGTCAACAGCTGGTGCGCATGCTGGCCGTGGATCTGGATCAGCAGCTGGCCCAGCTCGCGCAGCTGCGAGAGCGGGACGGCGGTGCCGTTGATGAAGCCGCGCGAGCGGCCGTCGGCGCTGATCACCCGGCGAAGTAAACACTCACGCCCGCTCTCCAGCTGGTTCTCTTCCAGCCAGCGCTGGGCGGCCGGGGTATCTTTCAGCGCGAAGCGCGCGCACAGGTCGGCACGGGTGGCGCCGCGACGCACCATGTCGGCTTCCGCTCTGCCGCCGAGGCACAGCCCCAGCGCGTCGATGGCAATGGATTTCCCGGCGCCGGTTTCCCCGGTGATGGCGGTCATACCGCTGTGGAAATCAATTTCCAGTTCACGAACGATAGCAAAATTACTGATGGTGAGTTGCGCCAACATAGCTGCCTTCCTGTATGAAAAACCAATACTGTGTTTTCGTACAGTATAGACTGGTTTTTTATCCAGTAAAGAGGCAGCGATGTAAATCAGAACAATTTTTTCGACCAGCCGAGCTTGGTGCTTAATGTATTGAAATAGCTGTAATCTTTAGGATGAATCAGATTGAGGTGGTAATCACAGCGGCGAATGAGAACGTCTTCGCCATCCTGAATCGGCAGAGCAATCTGGCTGTCGCAGCTGATCTCCAGATCGCTGCAGCGGTGAGAGAAGCGCAGGCGGATGGTGCTGTCGCCGTTGATCACCAGCGGTCGCGCCGAGAGGGTGTGCGGGAACATCGGCACCAGGGTGATGGCGTCCAGCGACGGGGTGAGGATCGGGCCGCCGGCCGACAGCGAATAGGCCGTGGAGCCGGTCGGAGTGGAGATAATCAGGCCGTCCGAGCGCTGGGAGAAGGCAAAGACTTCATCGATATAGACTTCGAACTCAATCATATGCGCCACTTTGCCGGGGTGCAGCACCACTTCGTTGATGGCGGTGCTGATGCGTTTCTGGCAATCCTGCTGGCACACCTGGGCCTCCAGCAGAAAGCGCTTCTCCGCGATGTAGTGGCCTTCCAGCACATCGGCGAGCTGCTGCAGGGCGTTGTCCGGGTCCAGGTCGGTGAGAAAGCCGAGGTTGCCGCGGTTAATGCCGATGACGTTAATGTCATAACGGGCCAGAGTCCGCGCCGCGCCGAGCATATTGCCGTCGCCGCCCACTACCACCGCGAGGTCGGCCTGTTGGCCAATCTCCGCCAGCGTGCCGGTTTTCACGTTGCTGAGCTGGAGTTCATGGGCGATCTGCTGTTCAACCAGCACTTCATACCCTTTGCTGCACAGCCAGCGCCAGAGCATTTCATGTGTGGTCAGGGCGGTGGGGTGACGAGGATGTCCCACAATGCCGATACACTTGAAATGGTTCTTCATGATCTGGATGTCCTTGCGTTAAATGAAATAGTGACAATCTGTCCGCTTCCCTTGAAACCCGGAAACTGATCCCCATAATAAGCGAAGTTAGCGAGATGAATGCGAAAAAAACGCGGAGAAATTCATGAGTAGTAAAGAACAGAAAACGCCTGAGGGGCAAGCCCCGGAAGAAATTATCACGGAGCAGCACGACGACGTTGAGGCGGTAGAGCCTGAAGTTTCGGCTGAGCAGGTGGATCCGCGCGATGAAAAAATTGCGAATCTGGAAGCCCAGCTGGCTGAAGCGCAGAAACGTGAACGTGAAGTGATGCTGCGTGCCAAAGCCGACGAAGATAACCTGCGTCGTCGTACCGAGCAGGATATCGAGAAAGCGCACAAATTCGCGCTGGAAAAATTCGTCAATGAACTGCTGCCGGTGATCGACAGCCTGGACCGCGCGCTGGAAGTGGCCGACAAGGCTAACCCGGAGCTGGCGCCGATGGTGGAAGGGATCGAACTGACCCTCAAATCTATGCTGGACGTAGTGCGTAAGTTCGGCGTGGAAGTGATCGCCGACACCAACGTTCCGCTGGATCCGAACGTCCACCAGGCCATTGCGATGGTCGAGTCTGAAGACGTGGCGGCGGGCAACGTGCTGGCCGTGATGCAGAAAGGTTACACCCTGAACGGCCGCACCATTCGCGCCGCGATGGTGACGGTAGCAAAAGCGAAATAACGTTTGCTGCCTTGCTCAACGGCTGCCCGCGGGCGGCCGTTTTTTATGCCATCGCTCCCGGCGCGAGAAAAAAAACGGCGGGCCGCAGCCCACCGTGATGTTAATTCCTTCGCTCGCGCTACTCCGCGACGCTCTCGCGTAATGATTTCACCGGCATCACTTTCACCTGTTTGATCATGTTGTCCTGCACGTCGAGGATATCAATATCATACTGCTCAATGCGCACGCGGGTGCCCGGGACCGGGATCTCTTCCAGCGCTTCAAGGATGATACCGTTGATGGTGCGCGCTTCATCTTCCGGCAGGTTCCAGTTGAACGCTTTGTTGATCTCGCGAACGTTGGCGCTGCCGTCGATTATCACCGTACCGTCGTTGAGCGGGGTCACTTCCTCCGCCAGGGTGGGTGACATGGAGGTGGTGAAGTCGCCGACAATCTCTTCAAGAATATCTTCTACGGTAACCAGCCCCTGAATATCGCCGTATTCATTAACCACCAGGCCGACTTTCTTTTTATTGCGCTGAAATTTCACCAGCTGGGTGCTGAGCGGCGTCCCTTCCGGAACAAAGTAGATCTCATCTGCCGCCCGCAGCATGATCTCTTTTGTGAACTCTTTCTTCTCCGTCATCAGGCGGTAGGCTTCGCGGACGCGCAGCATGCTGATGGCATCGTCCAGCGAATCGCGGTAGAGCACAATGCGGCCGTGTGGGGAGTGGGTCAGCTGGCGGACGATAGATTTCCAGTCGTCATTGATGTCGATGCCGACAATCTCATTGCGCGGCACCATGATGTCGTTAACGCTGACTTTCTCCAGGTCCAGCACCGACAGCAGCATATCCTGATTGCGTCGTGAGATTTGTGAACGGGATTCATTCACAATCGTGCGCAGTTCATCTTTACTCAGGGCGCTGCTGATGACGGTATCGGTGCGGATGCCCATCATGCGCATCAGCATGCGGGTGATGGTATTCAGCAGCCACACCAGGGGCATCATCAGCACCTGCAGGGGAGCCAACAGGAAGCTGCTGGGGTAGGCGACCTTTTCCGGATAGAGGGCGGCGATGGTTTTCGGCAGGACTTCGGCAAACACCAGCACCACAAAGGTGAGCACGCCGGTGGCGATCGCGACGCCGGCATCGCCGTAGAGGCGCATGCCGACGATGGTGCCCAGCGCCGAGGCGAGAATGTTGACGAGGTTATTGCCGATGAGCACAAGGCTAATCAGGCGGTCCGGCTTGCGCAGCAGCTTCTCCACGCGCTTGGCGGGGCGGTTGCCTTGTTTCGCCATATGACGCAGCCGGTAGCGGTTCAGCGTCATCATGCCGGTTTCGGAGCCGGAGAAATAGGCAGAGATAATCACCATGACGATCAGCGTTATGATCAGCGTGGTGGTGGAGATATGTTCCACGTAGGATTCCTTAAAAGACTTAGCTCACGAACTGTTGCAGCACGCGGCTACCAAAATAGGCCAGCGTCAGCAGACCGGCGCCAGCGACGCTGAACCAGACCACACGACGTCCGCGCCACCCTTCATGATAGTGGCCCCACAGCAGGACGATATAGACGAACCACGCAATAATCGACAGCACCGCTTTATCAATGTTTTCGCTGCTGAACAGATTGTGCATATAGAACAGACCGCTACACAGCGTCAGGGTCAGCAGCACCACGCCGACCTGGGTGATGTGGAACATTTTGCGCTCAATGCTCATCAGCGGCGGCATTTCGCTACTGAAGGCCAGCTTTTTGTTCTTTAACTGGTAGTCGATCCACGCCAGCTGTAGCGCATACAGCGCGGCAATGATCAGCGTGGCGTAGGAGAAGAGCGACAGGCCGATATGCACCAGCATCCCCGGGGTGGTTTCCAGGTGGGTGATATATTCGTTAGGCACGAAGGTGGCGAAGGCCAGATTGATCAGCGCGAAGGCATAGACGATAGGCAGCAGCAGCCAGCCGCGATTGCGTGAGGCCACGATAGTCATTACCGTACAGATCATCAGGCTCACCAGCGACCCGACGTTCAGTAAGCTGAGGTTTTGCCCGCTCTCGCCGCCGGGAAATATCCGTGCTTCCAGCGCAAAAGCATGGCAGATCAACGCGATAGTCGCTGATAAAATCGCCATTCGCCGCCAGCTGCTGTTTTTTTGCAGCAAGCCGGGGATAATCAGCGCGAGGCTGACAGAGTAGGCGACAAGGGCGAGTAGAGCAAAAACAGGCATAGGTGTCGGCTGTTGGATAAATAAGAAAGAGAAGCAGTATAACGTCAGCAGGCCTCTGCTCCAACCGTTGCAGCACATTCAGATTGATGTCGTGTTATACTCCGCCACATTCGTTTTGTGTGTCGCTGCGGCGACCGACCGTTTCCACCTCAGGCGAGAGACAATGTTTGATAATTTAACCGATCGTTTGTCGCGTACGCTGCGCAACATTAGCGGCCGCGGACGCCTTACAGAAGACAATATTAAAGACACCCTGCGCGAAGTGCGCATGGCGCTGCTGGAAGCGGACGTTGCGCTTCCGGTGGTACGTGATTTCATCAGCCGCGTCAAAGAGAGCGCGGTCGGCCATGAAGTCAATAAAAGCCTGACACCGGGTCAGGAGTTCGTCAAAATCGTCCGCAACGAGCTGGTAGCGGCGATGGGCGAAGAGAACCAGACCCTCGACCTGGCGGCGCAGCCGCCGGCGGTGGTGCTGATGGCGGGCCTGCAGGGTGCCGGTAAAACCACCAGCGTCGGTAAGCTGGGGAAATTCCTGCGCGAGAAGCACAAGAAGAAAGTGCTGGTGGTCTCCGCGGACGTTTACCGCCCGGCGGCGATCAAACAGCTGGAGACCCTGGCCGAGCAGGTCGGCGTCGACTTCTTCCCGTCCGACGTCGGCCAGAAGCCGGTTGATATCGTCAACGCGGCGCTGAAAGAAGCGAAGCTCAAATTCTACGACGTGCTGCTGGTGGATACCGCCGGTCGTCTGCACGTTGACGAAGCGATGATGGACGAAATTAAGCACGTCCACGCCGCCATTAATCCGGTTGAAACCCTGTTCGTCGTCGATGCGATGACCGGCCAGGATGCGGCGAATACCGCCAAAGCCTTTAACGAAGCGCTGCCGCTGACCGGTGTGGTGCTGACCAAAGTGGACGGCGACGCCCGTGGCGGCGCGGCGCTGTCGATTCGCCATATTACCGGCAAGCCGATTAAATTCCTCGGCGTCGGCGAGAAAACCGAAGCGCTGGAGCCGTTCCATCCGGACCGCGTCGCCTCCCGCATCCTCGGCATGGGCGACGTGCTGTCGCTGATCGAAGATATCGAGAGCAAAGTCGACCGCGCGCAGGCCGAGAAGCTGGCCTCCAAGCTGAAGAAAGGCGACGGTTTCGATCTCACCGACTTCCTTGAGCAGCTGCGCCAGATGAAAAACATGGGCGGCATGGCCAGCCTGATGGGCAAGCTGCCGGGTATGGGCCAGATCCCGGACAACGTGAAAGCGCAGATGGATGACAAAGTGCTGGTACGTATGGAGGCGATCATCAACTCGATGACCCTGAAAGAGCGCGCCAAGCCGGAAATCATCAAAGGTTCACGTAAGCGCCGTATCGCCGCCGGCTGCGGGATGCAGGTGCAGGATGTGAACCGTCTGCTCAAGCAGTTTGACGACATGCAGCGCATGATGAAGAAGATGAAGTCGAAAGGCGGCATGATGAAGATGATGCGTGGCATGAAAGGGATGATGCCGCCAGGCTTCCCGGGCCGCTAATCGGCCTGGCTTGTTTGCCATTTCGCCACCGGGGTGTGCTCGCCATCCTCACGTACTACGTGTACGTTCCGGTGGCTGCGCGCACGCCGGCAGCGAACTGACTGCACCGCCGACGGCCTTTTACAGCAGACTTATCAACTGCTGATTGCATTTTCCCCAGAAATCAGTAAAATTTTCGGGCTTTTAATATGACACCGGGCTCCGTTCCTCGATGGGGCCCGGTTGTTTTATTCACACAAGAGGATGTTATGGTAACTATTCGTTTAGCACGTCACGGCGCTAAAAAGCGTCCGTTCTACCAGGTTGTTGTCACCGACAGCCGTAATGCACGCAACGGTCGCTTCATCGAGCGCGTTGGTTTCTTCAACCCGATCGCTAACGGTGCGGAAGAAGAGACTCGCCTGGATCTGGATCGTATCGCTCACTGGGTTGGCCAGGGCGCTACTGTTTCCGATCGCGTTGCCGCGCTGATCAAAGCCGCTAACAAAGCAGCTTAATCTGTCACGGTGGTCATGATGAGCAAGCAACACACCGCACAAGCACCTGTTGATCCGATCGTATTGGGGAAAATGGGTTCTTCCTACGGTATCCGTGGTTGGCTCAGAGTGTTTTCCTCCACCGAAGACGCCGAAAGCATTTTTGACTATCAGCCCTGGTTAATCCAGAAGGCGGGTCAGTGGCAGGTCGTTGAGCTGGAAAGCTGGCGCCACCACAATCAGGACATCATCATCAAGCTGAAAGGCGTTGACGATCGTGATGCCGCGAATCTACTGACTAATTGCGAAATTATCGTGGATTCATCGCAGTTGCCGGAGCTGGAAGAGGGTGACTACTACTGGAAAGACCTGATGGGCTGCCAGGTAGTGACAACGGAAGGCTATAGCCTCGGTAAAGTCATCGATATGATGGAAACCGGGTCTAATGACGTGCTCGTCATCAAGGCAAACCTGAAAGATGCATTTGGTATCAAGGAGCGGTTGGTTCCGTTCCTCGATGGGCAGGTTATCAAGAAAGTCGATCTCACTACGCGTACTATCGAAGTAGATTGGGATCCTGGTTTTTAAATTCTCCGGATAAACGGTAAAAGACGGCGCTATGTGGATTGGCATAATTAGCCTGTTTCCTGAAATGTTCCGCGCAATTACCGATTACGGGGTAACTGGCCGGGCAGTAAAAAATGGCCTGCTGAGCATCGAAAGCTGGAGTCCTCGCGACTTCACGCATGACCGGCACCGTACCGTGGACGATCGTCCTTACGGCGGCGGACCGGGGATGCTAATGATGGTGCAACCCTTACGGGATGCCATTCATGCAGCAAAAGCCGCGGCAGGTGAAGGCGCGAAGGTGATTTATCTGTCACCTCAGGGACGCAAGCTTGATCAAGCGGGCGTCAGCGAACTGGCAACGAATCAGAAACTGATTCTGGTGTGCGGTCGCTACGAAGGGATAGACGAGCGCGTAATCCAAACCGAAATTGACGAAGAATGGTCAATCGGCGATTACGTTCTCAGCGGTGGTGAGTTACCGGCAATGACGCTGATTGACTCCGTTTCCCGGTTCATTCCGGGGGTACTGGGCCATGAAGCATCAGCAACGGAAGATTCCTTTGCTGATGGGTTGCTGGATTGTCCCCACTATACCCGTCCTGAAGTGTTAGAAGAGATGGAAGTACCGCCAGTATTGCTGTCGGGAAACCATGCTGAGATACGTCGCTGGCGTCTGAAGCAGTCGCTGGGCCGAACCTGGCTTAGAAGACCTGAACTTCTGGAAAACCTGGCTCTGACTGAAGAGCAAGCAAAGCTGCTGGCGGAGTTCAAAACTGAACACGCGCAACAGCAGCATAAACATGATGGGCAGGCGTGAGCCCCCAATATCAGTTTACCCAGGATAAGAGATTAAATTATGAGCAACATTATTAAGCAACTTGAACAAGAACAGATGAAGCAGGACGTACCTTCCTTCCGTCCGGGTGATACCGTGGAAGTGAAAGTATGGGTTGTTGAAGGTTCCAAAAAACGTCTGCAGGCATTCGAGGGCGTGGTTATCGCTATTCGTAACCGCGGTCTGCACTCTGCATTCACTGTTCGCAAAATTTCCAACGGCGAAGGCGTTGAGCGTGTCTTCCAGACTCACTCTCCGGTAGTTGACAGCATTGCTGTTAAACGTCGTGGTGCTGTACGTAAAGCTAAACTGTACTACCTGCGTGAGCGCACTGGTAAGTCTGCTCGTATCAAAGAGCGTCTTAACTAAGATTCGCTTTCGCGACATCCTGACAAAAAGGGCTGGCCTCAGGGCCGGCCCTTTTTTTATCTTTGTTGTAACCATCGTGATGTAAATCATTTACAATACGCCCTCTATTCGGAGGGGCGGTGGTCAGCAACAGTTTTCAGCAAACGACACCTAAACGGCGAGCCGCCTGGCTGGCGCTGTTGGCGATCCTGCTGATCGTCGTGGCTCCCCTAATCTCCGTCTCCCTGCAAAAAGACCCCATGAGCGCCATGCCCGGCATGCACCACGCCATGATGATGGACAGCTCGCCAGCGAGTATGGCGCAGATGCCTGGCCACGAGATGGCGATGACGCATAGCGCAGACGGCGCTACGCATACCGGACACGAACTGCCGCTGGATCATGCTGAAGCATGTGGCTATTGCGTGCTGTTAGCCCATGTCCCGGGTCTGCTTTTCGCGCTGGCGCTGTTCGTCGCCATGCTCCTGCGGCGCATTCGCCTGCCGGCTTCTCGGCCGGTATTAAAACACTGGCGCTACTTTCCCTGGCTTTACCCCGAAACCCGCGCCCCGCCGCGGCTGTCTGCTTTTTCCCTTTAATAAAAATGAATCTGCGCACTGCGCAACGACCTCTTTTTGCTTTGAAAAAGGAAAAGTATGACAACCTGCACCTCGCGCGCGGCATGGCTGAACCTGCTGCGTCGCCTCCATTTCTATATCGGGCTGTTTATCGGACCGTTTATCTTTGTCGCTGCCCTGACCGGCACGCTGTACGTGGCGACGCCGCAGCTGGAAAACTGGCTTTATCACGATGCGCTGTATGGCCTTCCCGAAGGCACCCCGCAGCCGCTCAGCGCCCAGATTGCGGTGGCAGAAGAAGCGACCCAGGGTAATCTGCGGCTGCTGGCGGTACGTCCGGCCCCCGCGGTGGGCGAGACCACCCGCATTATGTTTGCCGATCCGAGTCTCGGGGAGTCGGAATCCCGGGCCATTTTTGTCGATCCGATCGCGCTGCGGGTGAAGGGCGATATGACGGTCTACGGCACCAGCGGCATCCTGCCGCTGCGGCAGTGGATTGACTATGCGCATCGTTCGCTGCTGCTGGGCGACAGCGGGCGGCTCTACAGCGAACTGGCTGCCTCATGGATGTGGGTGGCCGCGCTGGGGGGCATTGCCCTGTGGGCGATGACGCGTCCAAAACGGCGGCTCAATAACGCCCTGCAGAATCATCGTCGGCTGCACGTGACGTTGGGCTGGTGCTTACTGCTGGGCATGCTGCTCTTCTCCGCCACCGGCCTGACCTGGTCGCAATGGGCCGGCGGCAATGTGGATAAAATGCGGGCGGCTTTCGGCTGGTGGACGCCGCAGGTCAATACCCTGCTGCACGGTGAGGCGCCGAAGGCGCACGATCCCCATGCCGGGCATCATAGGGAGGCGATGGCCATGACCCAGCATCAGCCAGCGCAGTTTGACCAGGCGCTGGCGGTGGCCCGTCAGGCGGGGCTGAACGCCAGCCGGCTGGAGATCCGTCCGCCGGTGTCAGACGAACGCGCCTGGACGGTGAATGAGATTGACCGCCGCTGGCCGACGCAGGTGGACGCGGTGGCGATCGATGGCGCCACGATGCAGGTGGTGGATCGCACCCATTTTGCCGACTTTCCGCTGATGGCGAAGCTTACCCGCTGGGGCGTCGATTTCCATATGGGGATCCTCTTTGGTCTGGCGAATCAGCTGCTGCTGGTGGGGTTTGGCTGCGCGATGTGCGTAACCATCGGCGTGGGGTACCGGCTGTGGTGGATACGCCGTCCGCCACAGGCCGTCTGGGATCCGGCGCATTCCCTGCTGCAGGCATGGCTGTCGCTCGCCTGGCCTGCCCGTGGGCTGGTGCTGGGGATAGCGTTAGCCCTGGGGCTGGCCATGCCGTTGATGGGGATCAGCCTGGTGCTGTTCATTGCCGTTGACTACCTGCGCTGGCGCGCGGCAACGGCAATGAGGATAGCGAAGTCCAGCGATTAAGCGGACGTCTACGGCGTGCTGATGACCACCGTGACCCGGCGGTTTTCAGCGCGCCCGGCCGCGGTATCGTTGCTGGCGATCGGGTATTTTTTGCCAAGGCCGCGGGTGACTAAATTACTGCGCGGGATATGGGCGCCTTCCGCCCAGGCATCGGCTACGCTGTTGGCCCGCTTAAGCGACAGGGCTTCGTTATAACTATCCTCACCATAATTATCGGTGTGGCCTTCAAGGCGGCTATGTGTAATCCCGGTTGTCGCCAGTCGCGAGGCCATTTGGGTGATCTGCTGGCGGCTGTCGGGACGTAGTCGGTAGTCATTCTTGTCAAACAGGATGCTATCGGATAAGCCCAGGGACCAATCACCATTGCTTTCAGTGAAGCCATAAGATTTCATCGCCGCCACCTGCTCGGGGGTAAATTTTCCCTGAGGAGCCTGGCAACCTGTCAAAAGCGCCGCCGCCATCAGGGCGGGGGCGAAATATTTCCTGATCATAATGCGTCCTTTATTATTTCAGCATCTGCTGGATACGTTGGTTTTTCATCCGATACATATTCTGATCGGCAAGTTCTTGCAGTGATTCCGCCGTGGCGTGTTCCCACGCCAGGGCATAACCGACGCTCAGCGAGAGCGTGGCGCTATGGCCATTGTGCAGGTTGAATGGCGGAAGAAATTGTTCTGACAGCGCCTGGCACAGGGCCTGGACTTCTGCTTCCGAGCGCACCTCGCGCAGCAGAACGGCAAACTCGTCGCCGCCAAGACGCCACGCCAGATGGCGTTTACCGGCGAAAGTCATCAGGCGGCTGGCGACTTCCATCAGCACTTTATCGCCCGCCGCATGTCCCCAGTTGTCATTGATCAATTTGAAGTTATCGCCATCGAGAAACAGTAACGCTGAGGTCTGGTGATCCACTTCATTTTTCATCAGCTCGGCGAGCGCGTTGCGAAAGGCGGCGCGGTTAGCCAGGCCGGTCAACGGATCGTGTAACGAGCTGCGCAACAGCTGAGCATTTTTGGCCTGCAACTGGCGCTGCCAGTCCTCCATCTCCCCCAGCAGACTGTTAAAGTCCTGGGCAAACAGATGGAACTCCTCGATACGCTCCTCCGGCACCCGCCGGGAGAAGTGGCGGTTTTCGCGAATATCATGCACGACCTCGGTGATGCTCTGCAGGGCGGCGACGATCCCCCGGTGCAGGGAGTGGGTCAGCAGCAGGCCGATGAAGGAGGCGAGCAGAATGCTGCCGGTCAGTACCAGAATCGAGATGCCGAGAAAGTGGCTAATCAGTTCGTCAAGCGCGGTCAGTCGCAGCTCGCCGATTTGTTTCCCCTGGTGCCAGATGGGCTGCACCGTGGGCTCCGGAAACAGCCATTTACTGATAAGGCCGCTCACTTGTTCTTTGTTGGCAAGCGGTTCGTGGCGCCAGGCGGCGAAGTGCTGCTTCTGGCCGTTGAGCACGATCGCCTGGGAAATCTGCCCTTGCTTCCCCAGCGAAGCGAGGGTCTCCTCTGCTGCCGCGCTGTCGCCAAACACCAGGGCGGCTTCGAGGCTGCGGCCCATAGTCGCGGCAGTGAGCTCAAGATTTTTCTGCGCGTACTGCTTGAGCGTGAAAATAGAGGCCGTGCTCAGCAGCAGCCAGACCAGCGTCATGGAGATCACCACGCTTATCACGCTAATGCGACGCAGCGCGCGTTTGAACGTCGGGCGCGATGTCTGTGAAAAGTCCTTATTCATGTGGTTTCTTCCGGGCAAGCATCAGGACGTCCGGGTTAACCCGAACCCCGCTGTGCGTCAGAACGTCCAGATTAACGGAGAAGCGGACCCTGTCGTCGTTGATGATCAGGCAAAACGCGCTACCAATTGAGCAATCCGTATTTTGTTCTGCGATGAGTAACAGCGGCCTCGAGCCATAGCGGCGAGTTAATTCCGACTGTTGGGTCGGCGTTTCGCTGCCAAAATAAAAACCATCGCAGGTCGTTTTTAACGCTTCTTCACTATTACGTACTATCACCGGTTGATAAGGCAATGCATCCGGCGCTTCATGAGCCAGGCTATGGGTGAAGCGTGATGAGGCAAAAATGCATAGCTTCGGCGCCCCTGTTAATGACGGCCAACGGGTGTAGGTCACGATCCCGGAAACAATAGCGCGAACATGTTCTGAAGGTCCGGCAGCAAAAACAGGAGATACCGCGATGAGAAAAAATACAGTCAATAAAAGACGGTGTAATACTGTCATTAACGCTTCCGTCAAATTCGCCATAGCGCGGGAAGAGCCGCTGCCGATGCCCGGCGAAGAATACCACTGATAGCAAAACCCGTCATTAGATGCGCCCTTTGCTTTGGGACAAATCTCACCAGGATTTTTCGTAATGCCGATGACGCTGGCGAGCAATTTTGGCGCGATTTCACTATCTGTAAATATTATTGTACGGTTAATGCCGTGGTAAGGGCCAATTAATTTATCACTGTAAAGTAAAATTTACGGAATATGGATTGAATTCTTTACTTCGTATGGTATCGTTACGTCATGCCCGCTGAGGCAACCCTTATCGCAAACGAGCTACACAGGATCGCAATCATGCAAAAAGACGCGCTGAACAACGTACATATTACCGACGAACATGTATTAATGACCCCGGAGCAACTGAAGGCGGAATTCCCCCTGAGCGTTGAACAGGAGGCGCAGATCGCGCACGCCCGTGAAACCATCTCCAATATCATCGCCGGTCGCGATCCGCGCCTGCTGGTGGTCTGCGGTCCTTGCTCCATTCACGATCCGGAAGCGGCGATCGAATATGCTCGTCGGTTTAAAGCCCTTGCCGCAGAGGTCAGCGATAGCCTCTACCTGGTGATGCGCGTCTATTTTGAAAAACCCCGTACCACCGTCGGCTGGAAGGGGCTGATTAACGATCCGCATATGGATGGTTCGTTTGATGTTGAAGGCGGCCTGAAGATTGCGCGTCGTCTGCTGGTCGAGCTTGTGAATATGGGACTGCCGCTGGCGACGGAAGCGCTGGATCCCAACAGCCCGCAGTACCTTGGGGATCTGTTCAGCTGGTCCGCCATCGGCGCGCGAACCACGGAATCTCAGACGCACCGCGAAATGGCCTCTGGTCTTTCCATGCCGGTAGGCTTTAAAAATGGCACCGACGGTAGCCTGGCCACGGCTATCAACGCCATGCGCGCCGCGGCGATGCCGCACCGCTTCGTCGGTATCAACCAGGCCGGGCAGGTCTGCCTGCTGCAAACGCAGGGTAACCCGAACGGCCATGTGATCCTCCGCGGCGGTAAGGCGCCGAACTACGGGCCGGAAGATGTGGAGAAATGTGAAAAAGAGATGGCGCAGGCGGGACTGAAGCCGTCGCTGATGGTAGATTGCAGTCATGGGAACTCCAATAAAGATTTCCGCCGCCAGCCGGCCGTGGCTGAATCCGTTGTCGCGCAGATCAAAGATGGCAATCGCTCCATTATCGGCCTGATGATCGAGAGTAATATCCACGAGGGCAATCAGTCCTCTGAACAGCCGCGTGAGGCGATGAAATACGGCGTTTCGGTAACGGATGCCTGCATCAGCTGGGAAACCACCGATGCGCTGCTGCGTGAACTGGATAAGGATCTCCGCGGCCACCTGGCGGCCCGTTTGGTGTAAGAGGAAAGTATGGTTGCTGAACTGACCGCGTTACGCGATCAAATTGATGAAGTGGATAAAGCGTTGCTTAGCCTGCTGGCTAAGCGCCTGGAACTGGTGGCCGAAGTCGGCGAGGTGAAGAGCCAGTATGGCCTGCCGATTTACGTCCCGGAACGCGAGGCGGCGATGCTCGCCTCCCGGCGTGAAGAGGCGGCTGCGCTCGGCGTTCCGCCGGATCTGATCGAGGACGTTCTGCGTCGCGTGATGCGCGAATCCTATTCCAGCGAAAACGACAAAGGCTTCAAAACCCTTTACCCGAATCTGAGGCCGGTGGTGATCGTCGGCGGCGGCGGGCAGATGGGGCGTCTGTTTGAGAAGATGTTAACGCTGTCCGGCTACCAGGTGCGCATTCTGGAAAAAGAGGACTGGGCGCGGGCGACGGATATCGTCGCCGATGCCGGTATGGTCATTGTCAGCGTGCCGATTCACACCACCGTGGAGACGATCGCCAGGCTGCCGCCGCTGCCGGCGGATTGCATTCTGGTCGACCTTGCCTCGGTTAAAGCAGAGCCGCTGCAGGCGATGCTGGCGGCGCATCAGGGCCCGGTACTCGGCCTGCACCCGATGTTCGGTCCGGACAGCGGCAGCCTTGCCAAGCAGGTGGTGGTCTATTGCGATGGCCGCCAGCCGGAGGCCTATCAGTGGTTCCTCGAGCAAATTCAGGTCTGGGGCGCGCGCCTGCATCGCATCAGCGCGGTGGAGCACGATCAGAACATGGCCTTTATTCAGGCGTTGCGCCACTTTGCCACCTTCGCCTATGGTCTGCATCTGGCGGAAGAGAATGTGCGCCTTGAGCAGTTGCTGGCGCTCTCGTCACCCATTTACCGGCTGGAGCTGGCGATGGTGGGCCGTCTGTTTGCCCAGGATCCGCAGCTCTACGCCGACATTATTATGTCCTCGGAAAACAACCTGGCGCTGATTAAGCGCTACTACCAGCGGTTTGGCGAGGCGATCGGTCTGCTGGAGCAGGGCGATAAGCAGGCGTTTATCGATAGCTTCCGTAAAGTCGAACACTGGTTTGGCGATTACGCCCAGCGTTTCCAGAGCGAGAGCCGCACGCTGCTGCGTCAGGCGAACGATAATCGGCAGTAAAGCGAAAAAGATGTATACAATAAAGCCAGCGACCGCTGGCTTTTTTTATAGGGATGACAACGATGGCTGAACCACAACCGCTGTTTGACTACACCGGATACCTGCCGGAATGCCCGACCTGGAGTGAGGCAGAGCAGGCCCTCTACTGGGCCGATATCATGGAATGTGAAATTCACCGCTACGATACCCGCAGCGGCGAACACCAGGTGCTGCAGTTTCCGGAGGAGGTCGGCTGTTTTTCCCTGCGCGAGAAGGGCGGTTTTATCGTTGCATTGCGCAGCGGTATCTGGCTGACCGACGCCCACGGTCTGCTGCGGCGGAAAGTCTGCGATAACCCGAGCAACCCGGAACTGGCACGCTTTAACGACGGCGGGACCGATCGCGACGGGCGCTTTTATGCCGGCACCTTCTGGGGCCCGGGGGATTACAACGGCGCGCTGCTGATGCGGGTCGATAACGACCTGAAGCCGACGGTGATCCAGTGCGACATCCATGGCGCCAACGGTCTGGCGTTTAGCGCCGACCGGCGCTGGATGTATACCTCCGATACGCCGAACGCCGTGATTTACCGTACGCCGCTGGATGAGCAGGGTGAGCCTGGCCGGCGCGAAGTCTTTCGCCGTTTTCTGCCGGGCGAAGGGATCCCGGACGGGGCGGCGATTGACGTGGAGGGATGTTACTGGAGCGCAATGTTTGACGGCTGGCGGATCGCCCGTTTCTCTCCGCAGGGTGAGGAGCTGGAGTCCTACCCGATGCCGGTACGTTGCCCGACGATGGTCTGCTTTGGCGGGGCGGATATGAAAACGCTCTACATCACCACCACCCGGGAAAACATGGAGGACGATGAGCTGGCGCAGTATCCGCTGTCCGGCGCTATCTTCACCCTGCCGGTGGCGGTGGCAGGGATGAAGAAATTACCATTCCGCGAACGCTAAACCGGATCCACCGGCACGACGTTTTCGCTGGGGTAGCAACCGAGAACCTTCATGGAGCGGGTGATCTCCGCCAGCTCCTTCAGCGCCTTGCGCATGGGCAGCGAGTCCAGGTTTGCCTGAATATCGAGATAAAACATCTCTTCCCATGGATTGCCATGGATTGGGCGAGACTCCAGTTTGGTCATGATCAGATTGTGATTGCGCAGCACCAGTAAGGCCTCCACCAGGGCGCCCGCCTGCTGACCGGTCGCCATTAACAGCGTGGTCTTCGCCGGAACCTGATCGGAGACGTTCACCGCTTTGCGCGCCAGAACGAGGAAGCGCGTAATATTCTGCGTCTGGTTGGCCTGGCAGTGCTCCAGTACCTGCAGACCGTACAGGGCGCCGCCCGCTTCGCTGCCCAGTGCCGCGACGGCCGGGGAGTTCGCCTGCGCGACTTTTTCCATCGCCGCTGAGGTGCTCTCGGTATATTCAATCTTCCAGTGCGGGTAGCGACTCAGATACTGGCTACACTGCTGGAACGGCTGCGGATGGCTGTAGACGGTCTGAATTTTATCGGCATCCGTCGAGGTGCTGACCAGTACGCAATGATCGATAGGGATCGTCAGTTCGCCAACGATCGACAGGCTGGTGTGCTGCAGCAGATCGTAGACGTCGTTGATCCCGCCGGAGCTGGTGTTTTCAATCGGCACTACGGCGTAATCGGCCTGACCGGTCTCCACCTGATTAAAAATATCGGCGAACTTCGCGCAGCCGCTTTCAATAAACTGCTCAAAGTGGCGAGCGGCGTACTGACGCGCCGCCAGATGCGAATAAGAGCCTTTGGGACCGAGGAACGCCACGCGAGCTGAATGCGGGTTAATTTTATTCAAATGCTGCTGCAGCAGGGTTTGCTGGGTCAGAACAGAGTCTTCGATAATCAGCTGAAACAGGCGGGTGATGTAGTGTGCATCCAGATTATGACGCTTGCCGAGGGTCATCAGACGCTCCAGCAGATCGCGTTCGCGGTCAATATCACGCACCGGACGATGGGAGGCCAGTTTGGCTTTACCAACCTCAACAGCCAGCCCGCGACGCTCCGCCAGCAGAGCAAGCAGTTTCTCATCCAGCGCGCTTATCTTATCGCGCAGCGCCAGTAATGGGTTTTCCTCGGTCATAGATGTTGCCTTTGTTGTTATCAAATAAAAAAGGCCTCCCGGGTGGGAGGCCTTATTGTTCGTCTTCGCATTCTTTCTTATACGACGAATTGCCTCCCGGTCAGGGGAAGGTAAAAAAGAATGCGAAGAAGAACGGGACGAGTTTCATGATGAATTCCTTTAAGTAGTGGGGATTACAGTACCTGTACTGTTTTCACTCTGTCAATAAAAAACGCGCCCGAAGGCGCGTGGCATGACACAACTTAAGTTAAGGATTACTCTTCTTCTTCCACAAAGCCTGCCTCTTTCACCGATGTCGCGGCGCGGCGGGCTTCCCCTTTGTGTTGCACTTTATTGAGCTGCCGTTCCAGCTTGTTGATCAATTCGTTAATGGCGGCGTACATATCTTCATGACGCGCACTGGCAACCAGATGGCCGTTTGGCGTGTTAATGGTTGCATCAGCGATAAAACCCTGCGGCTCCTTAGACAGAATGATGTGCGGGTTAATTAAATGAGTTTGCCACTTATCCAGTTTGGCGAGACGGTCTGCGACATGCTGGCGGATTGCCGGAGTAATTTCCATTTGTTTACTGGTAATGTTCATTGTCATAAATTTTACCTCTTGTCTTTCCCGTCTTGGTGAATCCAGCATACCTTTCCCAATGTCAAAATGTGTGATCTAAATCACATTTTATTGTCACTTTTTGTCAACGAATTCATTTTGTGAGACAGGGCAGGAAGAGGTGAGATTTTACTTGTCGAACCCGACAAAGCAGGCCATATTTGATGAGTTAACCCGGCGCTAAACCGCTTCAGCTAGCCAGGATAATGGATAAAAAAACGGCAGCCAGTGGCTGCCGTTTGCGATCTATGAATCAGGCTCAGGTGTTCTTGCTGTTCGCGGCGATAATCTTCGCGACTTTGTCCGCCTGAGCGTTCATCTGCATTTGACGATAGGCGTTTTCCATCTTCGGCAGGGCATCGCGGGTGGCCTGGGTATCCGGATAGTTACGCATCATACCTTCCACGCGGTTAACGACGGCAACCCATGCGCCGCGGTCGGTGTAGTAATCCACCACCGACAGCTCATACTTCGCCAGGCGATCTTTCAGGAACACCATGCGCTTATAGGCGTCAGTGGCATACTGGCTGTTCGGGTAGCCACGTACCAGTTTGGAGAAGTCATTGAAGGCATCGCGCGCGTGCTGCGGATCGCGGTCGGAACGATCGACGCCGAAGAAGCCCTGCAGGGCGCTGTCATCCAGAGCCATGTTGGTCAGGCCGCGCATATAGATGACGTAGTCGATGTTCGGATGTGTGGGGTTCAAGCGCATGAAGCGATCGATGGCGGCCTGAGCCAGCGGCAGATCGGCGTTTTTGTAATACGCATAAATCAGATCCAGCTGTACCTGTTGGGAATAAGGGCCGAATGGATAACGGTTATCCAACGCTTCCAGTTGCGTTATCGCCTGTTTCCAGTTACCGTCCTGCAGTTTTTGCTGGGCGGTCGCGTAGATTTCATTCGGCGGATTATCAGGCACCTCTTCCTTAGAGCCGGAGCAACCCACCAAAGCCAGGCTCAGTGTGGCGGCTGCCACCAGGTATTTCATGCGCGTCATGACGTTTTGACTTCCTCAAAATGTTTATGCGGGAGAATCTCTGTTCCTGCTCCCGATTAAGACCAGCTACAATAGCACACTATATTAAACGGCAAAGCCGTAAAACCCAACGTTAAACGAAGAAGCTGTATATGGCACAACGAGTACAACTCACCGCAACGGTGACCGAAAATCAACTCGGTCAACGCTTAGATCAGGCTTTGGCCGAATTGTTCCCTGATTATTCGCGATCGCGGATAAAAGAATGGATCCTCGACCAACGCGTATTAGTCAATGGCGCCATTGGCGATAAACCGAAAGAAAAAGTGCTGGGGGGAGAACGCATCGCTATCGATGTGGAAATCGAAGAAGAGGCGCGCTTCCAGCCGCAGGATATTCCGCTCAATATCGTTTACGAAGATGACGACATCCTCGTGATCAACAAACCGCGCGATCTGGTTGTACATCCTGGCGCGGGCAACCCCGACGGTACTGTGCTGAATGCGCTGCTGCACTACTATCCGCCTATTGCCGATGTGCCGCGTGCGGGTATCGTCCACCGTCTGGATAAAGACACCACCGGTCTGATGGTGGTGGCGAAAACCATTCCAGCGCAAACCCGGCTGGTGGAGTCGCTGCAGCTGCGCGAGATCACCCGTGAGTACGAAGCGGTGGCGATCGGTCATATGACTGCCGGCGGTACGGTGGAAGAGCCGATCAGCCGTCACCCGACCAAGCGTACCCATATGGCGGTGCACCCTATGGGCAAACCGGCGGTGACCCACTACCGCATTATGGAACATTTCCGCATTCATACCCGTCTGCGCCTGCGTCTGGAAACCGGGCGTACGCATCAGATCCGCGTGCATATGTCGCATATTACCCATCCGCTGGTAGGCGACCAGGTGTATGGCGGCCGCCCGCGTCCGCCGAAGGGCGCGTCGGAGGAATTCATCACCGCGCTGCGTAAATTCGACCGCCAGGCGCTGCACGCCACCATGCTGCGTCTGTACCATCCGATTACCGGTATTGAAATGGAGTGGCATGCGCCCATCCCACAAGATATGGTCGAGCTCATCGAGGCGATGCGCGCCGATTTTGAAGCCCATAAGGACGATATTGACTGGTTATGACTAAACTGATTGTACCGCAGTGGCCAATGCCCGGCGGCGTGGCGGCCTGTAGTTCTACCCGCATCGGCGGCGTGAGTCTGCCGCCCTATGACTCGCTCAATCTGGGCGCCCATTGCGGCGACAATCTGCAGCATGTCGAAGAAAACCGGCGGCGGATGTTTGCCGCCGGCGGCTTGCCGTCTTACCCGGTTTGGCTGGAGCAGGTTCATGGTACCGATGTGCTCACGCTGGACGGCGGACCCTATCCGTCGAAACGCGCGGATGCCTCTTATAGCCGTACGCCAGGGACTGTCTGCGCGGTGATGACCGCTGACTGCCTGCCGGTCCTGTTCTGTAACCGCGCCGGTACCGAAGTCGCCGCGGCGCATGCGGGATGGCGCGGCTTATGCGAAGGGGTTCTGGAAGAGACGGTCGCCCGTTTCGCCGATAAAGCCGAAAACATTATGGCGTGGCTGGGGCCCGCCATCGGTCCGCAGGCGTTTGAGGTGGGGCCAGAAGTTCGCGACGCTTTTATGGCGAAGGATGAGAATGCGCACCGTGCTTTTCGTCCGGCAGGCGAAAAATATTTTGCTGATATCTACCAACTGGCTCGGCAGCGTCTGGCAAACGTCGGCGTTGAGCAGATTTTCGGCGGCGATCGCTGCACGCTAAGCGAAAAGGATGATTTTTTCTCTTACCGGCGCGACAAGACCACCGGTCGTATGGCAAGTTTCATTTGGCTGATATAACCTAGAGAATCAAGACGATCCAGAAGGCAAACTTATTTTTCGCATAGTTCAGGTCTTTAACCTTGAATAATTGAGGGATGACCTCATTTAATCTCCAGTAGCAAATTTGACCTGTTATGGGAGGAGTTATGCGTCTGGATCGTCTTACCAATAAATTCCAGCTTGCTCTTGCCGATGCCCAGTCGCTCGCACTCGGGCACGACAACCAATTCATCGAACCTCTTCATTTAATGAGCGCCTTGCTGAATCAGGAAGGGGGATCGGTACGTCCTTTATTAACCTCGGCGGGCGTGAATGCCGGGAAACTGCGCACTGACATCGAACAGGCTCTGAGCCGTTTACCGCAGGTGGAAGGCACCGGCGGCGATGTACAACCTTCTCAGGATTTAGTGCGGATCCTGAACCTTTGCGACAAGCTGGCGCAAAAGAAAAAGGACAATTTTATTTCGTCAGAACTGTTTGTTCTGGCGGCGCTTGAATCACGCGGTACGCTGACCGACCTTTTAAAATCCGCCGGAGCAACAACCGCCAACGTGACTCAGGCGATTGAACAAATGCGCGGAGGTGAAAGCGTGAACGATCAGGGTGCCGAAGACCAACGTCAGGCATTGAAGAAATTTACCGTCGATCTCACCGAGCGTGCCGAGCAGGGCAAGCTGGACCCGGTTATCGGCCGTGATGAAGAGATCCGCCGTACCATTCAGGTACTGCAGCGCCGTACCAAAAACAATCCGGTGCTGATTGGTGAACCCGGGGTGGGGAAAACCGCTATCGTCGAAGGCCTGGCGCAACGTATCGTCAACGGCGAAGTGCCGGAAGGGCTGAAAGGCCGCCGGGTGCTGGCGCTGGATATGGGCGCGCTGGTGGCCGGGGCGAAATACCGCGGTGAGTTTGAAGAGCGTCTGAAAGGCGTGCTGACCGAGCTGTCGAAACAGGAAGGCAACGTCATTCTGTTTATCGATGAACTGCATACCATGGTTGGCGCCGGTAAAGCCGATGGCGCGATGGATGCAGGCAACATGCTCAAGCCGGCGCTGGCGCGTGGTGAACTGCACTGCGTCGGGGCGACGACGCTTGACGAATACCGTCAGTACATTGAAAAAGACGCTGCGCTGGAGCGCCGCTTCCAGAAAGTGTTCGTCGCCGAGCCATCGGTAGAAGATACCATCGCTATTCTGCGCGGCCTGAAAGAACGTTATGAACTGCACCACCACGTGCAGATCACTGACCCGGCAATCGTGGCGGCGGCGACCTTGTCGCATCGTTACATTGCCGACCGTCAGCTGCCGGATAAAGCCATCGACCTTATTGATGAGGCGGCGTCCAGCATCCGTATGCAGATCGACTCGAAGCCGGAAGAGCTGGACCGTCTCGATCGCCGTATCATCCAGTTGAAACTGGAGCAGCAGGCGCTGAAGAAAGAGTCTGATGAGGCGAGTCTGAAGCGTCTTGATATGCTCAACGAGGAGCTGGCGGATAAAGAACGGCAGTACTCGGTGCTGGAAGAAGAGTGGAAAGCGGAAAAAGCGTCCCTCTCCGGCACTCAGACCATCAAAGCCGAGCTGGAGCAGGCGAAAATCGCCATCGAACAGGCGCGTCGCGTCGGTGACCTGGCGCGGATGTCTGAGCTGCAGTACGGCAAAATTCCGGAACTGGAGAAACAGCTGGCGGCAGCCACTCAGTCCGAAGGGAAAACCATGCGTCTGCTGCGTAATAAAGTGACGGATGCTGAAATCGCCGAAGTGCTGGCCCGCTGGACCGGTATCCCTGTCTCCCGCATGATGGAAAGCGAGCGTGACAAACTGCTGCGTATGGAGCAGGAACTGCATCATCGGGTAATTGGCCAGGATGAGGCGGTTGAAGCGGTATCTAACGCGATTCGCCGCAGCCGTGCTGGGCTATCCGATCCGAACCGACCGATTGGTTCATTCCTGTTCCTCGGTCCGACCGGGGTCGGTAAAACCGAGCTGTGTAAAACGCTGGCTAACTTTATGTTCGACAGCGACGACGCGATGGTGCGTATCGATATGTCCGAGTTTATGGAGAAACACTCCGTCTCGCGTCTGGTCGGTGCGCCTCCGGGATACGTCGGTTATGAAGAGGGCGGTTACCTGACCGAGGCGGTGCGCCGTCGTCCTTATTCCGTCATCCTGCTGGATGAAGTGGAAAAAGCGCACCCGGATGTGTTCAACATTCTGCTGCAGGTACTCGACGACGGGCGCCTCACCGATGGGCAGGGGAGAACGGTCGACTTCCGTAATACGGTGGTCATCATGACCTCGAACCTTGGTTCCGATCTGATTCAGGAACGGTTCGGCGAGCTGGATTACGGACATATGAAAGACCTGGTGCTGGGAGTGGTCAGCCAGAACTTCCGTCCGGAGTTCATCAACCGTATCGATGAAGTGGTGGTTTTCCATCCGCTGGGTGAGAAACACATTGCTTCTATTGCCCAGATCCAGCTGCAGCGTCTGTATAAACGTCTGGAAGAGCGCGGATATGAAGTGCGGATGTCTGATGAGGCGCTGAAGCTGCTAAGCGCCAACGGGTACGATCCGGTATACGGCGCGCGGCCACTGAAACGCGCTATTCAGCAGCAGATTGAGAACCCGTTAGCCCAGCAGATCCTTTCTGGTGAGCTGATTCCGGGTAAAACCGTCGAGCTGGTAGTGAAAGACGACCGTATCGTGGCAGTGCAGTAAGTCACAAAACGACAAAAACGGGCCCAGCGGGCTCGTTTTTGTTTAAAAACCAGGCAAGAATTAAAGCTCAACACCTGATTTGGTTGAAAAGTGAGCGGTTGAATTCTTTTTTTGAATTTATCCTTGTCACTTCAGAATTACCCCCTATAATGCGCCTCCACTGACACGGAACAACGGCAAGCAAGCCGCCGGGACAGCAGGATTCAACAGCGAAAGCAACGTTGAAAACCGACAGAGAAAAGCAAAATAAGCGCTTGACTCTGAATGAGGAAAACGTATTATACGGGACCTCGCGACAGAGCGCTAAAGCGCGTCGCAACTGCTCTTTAACAATTTATCAGACAATCTGTGTGGGCACTCAAAGTGACATGGATTCTTAACGTCCTCGGACGAAAAATGAATACCAAGTCTCAAGAGTGAACACGTAATTCATTACGAAGTTTAATTCTTTGAGCATCAAACTTAAATTGAAGAGTTTGATCATGGCTCAGATTGAACGCTGGCGGCAGGCCTAACACATGCAAGTCGAGCGGTAGCACAGAGAGCTTGCTCTCGGGTGACGAGCGGCGGACGGGTGAGTAATGTCTGGGAAACTGCCTGATGGAGGGGGATAACTACTGGAAACGGTAGCTAATACCGCATAACGTCGCAAGACCAAAGTGGGGGACCTTCGGGCCTCATGCCATCAGATGTGCCCAGATGGGATTAGCTAGTAGGTGGGGTAACGGCTCACCTAGGCGACGATCCCTAGCTGGTCTGAGAGGATGACCAGCCACACTGGAACTGAGACACGGTCCAGACTCCTACGGGAGGCAGCAGTGGGGAATATTGCACAATGGGCGCAAGCCTGATGCAGCCATGCCGCGTGTGTGAAGAAGGCCTTCGGGTTGTAAAGCACTTTCAGCGGGGAGGAAGGCGATAAGGTTAATAACCTTGTCGATTGACGTTACCCGCAGAAGAAGCACCGGCTAACTCCGTGCCAGCAGCCGCGGTAATACGGAGGGTGCAAGCGTTAATCGGAATTACTGGGCGTAAAGCGCACGCAGGCGGTCTGTCAAGTCGGATGTGAAATCCCCGGGCTCAACCTGGGAACTGCATTCGAAACTGGCAGGCTAGAGTCTTGTAGAGGGGGGTAGAATTCCAGGTGTAGCGGTGAAATGCGTAGAGATCTGGAGGAATACCGGTGGCGAAGGCGGCCCCCTGGACAAAGACTGACGCTCAGGTGCGAAAGCGTGGGGAGCAAACAGGATTAGATACCCTGGTAGTCCACGCCGTAAACGATGTCGATTTGGAGGTTGTGCCCTTGAGGCGTGGCTTCCGGAGCTAACGCGTTAAATCGACCGCCTGGGGAGTACGGCCGCAAGGTTAAAACTCAAATGAATTGACGGGGGCCCGCACAAGCGGTGGAGCATGTGGTTTAATTCGATGCAACGCGAAGAACCTTACCTGGTCTTGACATCCACAGAACTT